>PWKX01000156.1 GCA_003559585.1 Mollicutes bacterium
CAAAGATATTTCTAGGTCAATTTTAGATGATATTATCGAAAATCAAGATATTGCTAAAAAAGGGATCACACCGCTTTGTCAAGATACTGGCATGGTTGTTGCTTTTGTTGAAGCTGGTCGTGATGTTTTAATTGATTTTTCAATTGAAAAAGCGATCAATGAAGGTGTTAAGCAAGCTTATTCGGATGGTTACTTACGTAAATCAGTTGTTAATCATCCATTTAAAAGACAAAACACGCAAGACAACACCCCGGCGATTGTTCATTATAAACAAATTGATGGTGATTCTTTCACGATTAACCTTGCCGCAAAAGGCGCAGGAAGCGAAAACATGAGTCGTATGTTCATGCTTAAACCTAGTGAAGGCATTGAGGGTGTTAAAGCGGTTGTTAAGAAGACCGTCTTGGATGCTGGTGGAAGGCCTTGTCCACCAATCATAGTCGGCATAGGGATAGGTGGTAATTTTGAGAAATGCACCTTGCTTGCAAAGGAAGCTTTATTAAGAGATTTAGATGACCATCATTCTGATGATATGATTGCAGAGTTGGAGTCTACTTTATTAAAAGATATTAATGCCTTAGGGGTTGGACCGATGGGGGTTGGTGGCGACACAACGTGCTTAGGTGTTAAAATCAAAACACATCCCATGCACATTGCTTCTTTACCGGTTGCGGTTAACTTGCAGTGTCACGCAAATCGACATGAGAAGGTGATTTTATGATTCGGTTAACACCGCCCATTACTGATAAAAAAGTAAAATCGTTAAAAGCTGGTGATAGAGTATTGATTACCGGTAAAATTTACACAGCTCGTGATCAAGCACATCTACGATTAATCGATGATCAAAAGCCTGCATTTAATCTTGATGGGGCTATCATTTATTATGTTGGTCCCACCCCAGAACGCGAAGGGCAAGTGATTGGTGCTTGTGGTCCAACTTCATCTTATCGAATGGATGAATTATCTGTTCCTTTAATGGAACGGGGTGTTAAGATTATGATTGGTAAAGGTAACCGAAGTCAAGATTTCCAAAATAACATGCGGAAGCACAATGCTCTTTATTTAATTGCAACAGGTGGTGCTGGCGCTTTATTGGCTAGCAAGGTATTATCAAGAAAGGTAATGATGTACGAAGATTTAGGTCCAGAAGCTGTATATGAACTTGACGTTAAAGATTTTCCTTGTTTCGTGGCATACGATTTAGATGGTCATAGTATTTTTTCGGAGGATAATGATGCGTGATAATCAAAAAAGAAGTTTAATATTGCATAAAAAATATCAAGGTAAGTTTGCTGTATCTTCAAAAGTATCCATCAAAAATAACGATGATCTTTCTTGGGCTTATTCACCGGGTGTTGCCGCACCTTGTTTAGAGATTCAAAAAGATAAAAAGCATGCTTATGATTATACTTCTAAAGGAAATATGGTCGGCGTCATCACTGATGGCTCGGCTGTTCTTGGGTTAGGTAATATTGGTCCTGATGCTGCAATGCCAGTTATGGAGGGCAAAGCCATCTTATTTAAAGAATTCGCAAATATTGATGCGATTCCACTTTGCTTAAATACGTCATCTACTGAGGATTTTATCAAGGCTTGTGTTCAACTTGAACCAACATTAGGTGGCATTAATTTGGAAGATATTGCCGCACCTCAGTGTATCGAGATTGAAAGGGCGCTTAAAAAACGATTACATATTCCTGTATTTCATGATGATCAACACGGTACGGCTATTGTGGTTAGCGCAGCGTTGATTAATGGGTTGAAACTCATTGATAAAAGGATGGAAGATTTATCCGTTTTGTTGGTAGGTACAGGCGCAGCCGGTCACGCCATCGCAAGAATGCTACATCAATTGGGCATTCGTCATATTCAAGCTTACAATAAAGATGGTGCTGTGACTAAAAATAATTCAAAAGATGATATTTCGATTCAATCGTTAATTGATGATGCCATCATTGATGTAAATGTATCGGAACATGCCACATTAGATGATCTCATCAAATCAAAAGATGTTGTTATTGGGGTGTCTGTTGGCAACATATTATCGACATCGATGATTAAAAGCATGAACAAGGACCCTCTCGTGTTTGCACTTGCAAATCCAACGCCTGAAATTTCACCCGAATTAGCCAAAGATGCAGGTGCAAAGATTATTGGTACTGGTAGAATTGATTATCCCAATCAAATCAATAATGTTTTAGCATTCCCTGGCATTTTTAAAGGTGTGTTGCTAAATAAAATTATCGACATTTCTGATGAAATAAAAGCGATTGCTGCTTATGCAATCGCTGAAACAATTGAGCCAACCGATTTAAGTGTCGACTACATATTGCCTTCCCCCTTCGATAAACGTGTTGTTGAAAACATTGTCAACGCGATTACTCGCCATACTGAAAATCAAAAATAATCTAATAAAAACTCCGAAAGCCATTGTATGGACTGGTTTCGGAGTTTTTTATTGAGTATCACTTTAAGAAAATATTAAGTATCGATAGTCATTATAATCTTCTATATCAAGGTTATGATAGACAATGCCTAATGGTGTCACATGAATGACATAATCATCAAGTATGATGTTTCGATAAATAAACGGAAAGCCCTGGTGTATGTCAATGGGCAAATCAATGGTTTGCTCTATGGTGAATTGTTGGCTATCTTCGTCCCATTCATACGTAAAAACTTTGGTTTTAAAGTCGATAGAATCCCCAACTTGATCCCCATTAATAACGGGGAAATAAAGTCTTTGTTGATCTTCGTTAAACACAACGTTATGTTCGTTATAATATGTCGATAGCATCGATTGTCGATATGACGTTCGAACTAAGCTATAATCATTATGTCTCATAACATGATTTTCAAAAGAAAACGGAGTAATATGAATCTTATCTTCAGAAATATTCATCGATAGTAATAAGTCCCGGGCATTGTTAAATAGAATATTATTAGGTAAGACAGTTGTATATCCAGGACTAAAGGATGAAAATTCAGTTGGCCTTGATACGTCAAATAATCGTACATGATCAGCACTTGTCTTCGCATATAGCACATGTCGATGTAAGTGCAAAGTATCAATCGTATCTAAATGACTGACTGGGGTACGATGAAAAATATCTAGTTGTTGAGAAAACCGATAGGCAGATACCCCGTCTTCATTCTCAACAAAAGTCAATGTTAGGTTTCCATCAACAATAAATCCATTATCAAGAATTTTGCCATCTAACATGCGGGTTCTAAAATGACTGACATCTCCATTTTTAATGATAAACTTCGAGATGAAATCACGATCTTGTTCGACAGGGTTGTTCATTTCAACATAGTCTGAAGCAGATTTAAATAGATAACTTTTTGATGTTAAAAACACACCCTCTTCAGATAGTTGGACACGACTATCGTGGTTTGTAATGGTTGTTGTAAACGACACTGAATGTCGATTTAAATCTAGCATGAAAATGGTTAAATAATTAGATGGGTTAGCCCCTTCAATGTATTGCATTTCATCATACGATTGAATGGTTTTCTGATTATTTTTTTGATAATAAGGTAAATATTGTTCAAATCGTTCTGTCTCAACTAAATTATAAGGAATTGGTTGATCGCTGGTCATCAAAAAGCGATCATCAAACACTGCTATGTGTGTAAGCGAACCAGAAAACTCGAATGTGTTTGTTAATGATTGCGACTCTAAATCATAGGTTCTGATAAAGGTTTTTGCTTTGAAGAAATCAGCATCGTGTTTAACATGGTTAAACGTATTTTGACTTATAACATATAAGATTTCATCATTTATATAAAGACCGATAACAGATTCGTTTGAACCTTCACTTAGACCAATCAATTTTTTTGAAACATTTAACCGGTCTTGGTCTACTAAATGAACATTTTCACCATCCGTAACGGCAAAATATTGATCATTATGTACGACAAAATCGATGTTGTCATCCAACTTTGTTGATTGAGTGTAAGATTCTTCTAACATAGTTTTAATTTGAATTTGATCTACATCTTGTGTTGTTGAAGAGTAAAATTTGCTATGATAAGCATCATGCAGTTCAAGCAAATCTCTTTTTTCTTCGATATAATGAATATGATCATCATAAATAATCGGACTTCTTACCACTGCTAAAATAAAAACGAAAGGAATAAGTAATGGCAATCCTATTTTGTAAAACGATTTTAGTAAAACACGTGTGTTTTTCAAAGAATTGAAGTTTCGAAGGACGCCTTGTTTAAAGCGCAATTTTCGATTAAATCTAAATTCTTTATAAAAAGTCCTCATTAGTATGACAGTGGCCACGACGGAAACAACAATGACACCAATAATGATAAAATTATTATAGAAAAACTCTAATATTTGGACCATCATGTCCCTCCTATCACAAATTAAGCGTTTGTTTGAACGCTTTATAGTATCGACGATTTACTTCTACTTTATCGCCATTCTTCATCAAAAGTAATAACTTTGAGTTAAAAGCTGGTTTAATATAATCAATTTTATTGATATTTACCAGCGCATACTTACTAACACGTATAAAGTATTTGTTTTTTAAGGTTGCTTCTAGTTCATACAGCTTCATTTTAACCAATACTTTTTGTTTCATCATCACAGCCATAACTTCTTCATTTTCGATGACAAAATAATGAATACGACGCGATTCAACATTTTTAGTTCCGTATTCTGTTTCAATGCTAATAAAGACGTCTTCACCTTTAACAATAGAATTCAACATTAGATCCACTTTTTCTGCTTGTTCTTCAGTAAAAACGATATTTATTTTATCGGATTCAATTGCATCCTTATCAGTTGTAAGGACATACTCGTATTTTTTGCTGTCTATGATTTTTAATTTATTTCTTATGCGTGCACGGTCTTCTTTAGGTACTTTTAGTTTAAACATAAGAATGCCTCCAGCAATGGTATTTAAAGGATACCATTTTTTATTTTATGTGTTTAGCAATGGAACTTAATCTACATGTATTTTGTATCAATCTACACTTAGAACAATGTGTTATTTTCAAAAGCTTTTATGTGTTGATATAATTTAGCAAGTGGTAATCCCATAACAGCATAATAATCGCCCTCAATTTTTGTGATATGTTTCGCTGCTAAGCCTTGAATGGCGTAAGCTCCGGCTTTATTAAATGGTTCCTCCGATTGAATATATGCCCGAATTTCTTGATCACTCATCTTATCAAAGGTAACATTAGCTTTTGAATAAAACAATTTATGCTGTCCATCGCGGACCATAGCCACACCAGTAATAACAGAATGGGTTTCTCCACTTAATGCAGAAAGCATTTCATAAGCTTGTTCTTCATTTTTAGGTTTGCCAAAAACGTCTTTATTTAAGACAACCAGCGTGTCAGCACCTAAAACGAGCCTACCATGATATTCACCGCTAACACTTAAAGCTTTTTGTAACGCGATGTCCATGATGGCTTCTTCAAACGAAAGCTCACGATCAAGCTTTTCATCTGATTTTGAAGGTGTAAAAACAAACGATCTATCTAACAATTTAATTAATGCTTTTCGTCTAGGAGACTCCGATGCGAAAATATAAGATTTATCATTCAAGAAAACCACTCCTTTTATCGCATGTTATTATATCATATTTTCGCACAGTATATCACTATGCTATAATATCTTTAGGTGATGACATGTCAGAGAAAATAACACAAGCGTTAGCTCAATTCGAATTTCCAAATGATAAACCTTTGATTCTTGCTGTTAGTGGCGGTGTAGATTCAATGGTTCTTTTACATGCTTGTTTGTCGTTAAAAAACAAACTAGTGATTGCACATGTCAACCACGGTGTTCGTGAAGCCTCTAAACAAGAAGCCGCGTTCTTAAAAAAGTTTGCAGACAACCATCAAACACCATTTGAATACACTACCTTTTCACATTCACCAAACCATAATTTTCATAACGAAGCAAGACACTTTAGGTTAACATTTTTCAAATCAATCGCCCAAAAATATCAAACAGATTCCATTTTGATGGCACACCACTTCGATGATCAAGTCGAACATTTTTTCATGCATCTAACCCACCATCATAATACAAGCTTACTTAGAGGCATGCGTCCGTTTGAACCTTATGAAGATGTCTATTTAATAAGGCCTTTTTTAAATGTTTCAAAAGATGACTTGATGCGCTATGCAAAAGCCAAAAATGTTCCTTACGTCGAAGATGAATCAAATACATCCTCTAAATACACAAGAAATCGATTTAGACATGAAATTCTACCTAAATTCAAAGATGAAAACCCACAATTCAACGATGCCATTAAAAGTCATATGGAAAACCTAAATTCACTTATAATGATTGCAGATGAATACTACCGCACCTTGCTCGAGAAACATCATCAAGATATTAAAATTGATACATTTTTAACATGGTCCTACTATCTACAAAAAAAGCATGTATTAACCATGGTGAAAAACATCGATTCAATTGCGTTAATTTCTGATGCACAAGTGAAAGATATGATTAAACAGTTACAGTCTTCGCAAAACTTTAAAGTTTACCTTACAGATTCTATTATATTGCATAAAGAATATAATACCTTTTTCATTGAAAAACATGAACCTTCCTTGTCAAGTAGCATCAATGTAACTCATGAACAAACGCTTAACATCCATGAAAATTTGCAGCTTGAATTCTCGCATAAGAAAAAATATCATAAATCTTCAAAATATTTCGAATTATGGTATAATGATAAAGTGTTTCCGATTACCATTAGGAATCGCTCTGATGGTGATTATATGTACTTTACATATGGTAGAAAGAAAATCAAAGATTTATTGATTGATTTGAAAATTTCACCAAAAAAACGCGATGAAATTTGGCTTATCACTGATGAGAAAAATGTTCTTTGGATACCTGAATTAGATATCCAATCCCATCAAGTTCAAAAAAAACATGTGCTTTATATCTATGCACACCATCTAAAAAATTTGCAAAAATAATGGACTTGACTTCGGCCTTGAAGGTATTTTCCTTTTGGGCCGTTTCTTTAAAAAATACACTAACGTTTTATTTAACTAGGAGTGAAAAACATGGCACAAAGACCTAACCCAAAACAAACCCCCAATACACGTGCAAATAAAATCGGCAATTTAATCGTTATGATGTTGATTCTTTTGTTTGTTTTTATGGCAATTTGGATGTTCAGACAAGGTGATGATGAACCTAGAGAATTAACATATTCCCAGTTCATTGCAGAACTTGAAAATGAGCGAGTTGAAACGATTCGGTCAACACCGATTTCAGGTGATATCAACGCTGGTTCTTATTTAATTGAAGGTACGCTTGTTGATAATAGCGAATACTATTTAGAAGTTCCCACCCAAGATGCTTTACAAATTATCATTGGTCACGCTCAAGATCAAGGTATCGAATATTCGCATGAACGGGGTTCAACCTATAGCTTTTGGAATGTATTATTTATTTTATTCCCCATCATTTTAATCATTATTTTCATTGGTTTCTTTATGAGAAGTAGTGGTGGCAATAACAAAGCCTTTGATTTCGGTAAAAGTAAAGCGAAACTAAACAAAGGTAAAACCACGACATTCAAACATGTTGCCGGTGTCGATGAAGAAAAACAAGAATTAGAAGAATTAATTGATTTCCTAAGAAACCCTAAAAAATATATGCAACTTGGTGCCCGTATTCCTAAAGGCGTTTTACTAGTAGGCCCTCCAGGGACTGGTAAAACACTATTGGCTAGAGCTGTCGCTGGAGAAGCGGATGTTCCATTCTTCTCCATCAGTGGTTCAGATTTTGTTGAAATGTTTGTTGGTGTTGGTGCTTCAAGGGTGCGCGACATGTTTAAACAAGCCAAACAAAGCGCGCCATGTATTGTCTTTATTGATGAACTAGATGCCGTTGGACGTCAACGTGGTGCTGGTATGGGTGGCGGACACGATGAACGTGAACAAACACTTAACCAATTACTCGTTGAAATGGATGGATTCGGCGCAAACTCAGGTATCATTGTTATGGCTGCAACTAACCGTCCAGACGTTTTAGACAGCGCTTTATTACGACCTGGTCGCTTTGATAGACAAATCACAGTTGGTCGACCTGACATTAGAGGCCGTGAACAGATCTTAAAAGTACACGCCAATAACAAACGGATTCATGCGGATGTAACATTTAAAGAAATTGCAAGAAGAACCCCTGGTTTTACTGGTGCTGATTTAGAAAACTTACTAAATGAGGCCGCGTTACTAGCTGCTAGAGAAAACAAACCATCCATTGAACTCCATCATATTGACGAAGCGGTTGACCGTGTGATGATGGGCCCTGCAAAAAAATCTCGTGTCTTTACAAAGAAAGAAAGAGACTTCATTGCTCATCATGAAGCAGGTCATGCTGTTTTAGGCATTAAACTAGATAATGCAAATGTTGTCCACAAAGTCACCATCATTCCACGTGGACAAGCTGGTGGGTATAACCTAATGTTACCTGAGGAAGAAGAATCATTCCTCATGACAAGAAAAAGTCTGTTAGATCAAATCACCGGTTTACTTGGTGGTCGTGTGGCAGAAGAAATAATCTTTAATGAGATTTCTACTGGTGCACACAATGACTTCCAACGCGCTACTGAAATCGCGCGCTCAATGGTAACTGAATATGGTATGAGTTCATTAGGTCCTATCCAATATGAGAAACGTTCAAATAATGTTTTCTTAGGTCGCGATTATAATGCAGATAAATCATTCTCTGACACTGTGGCTTTAGAAATTGATAATGAAGTTAGAAAAATTATTAACGAATCCTATGAACAAGCAAGAACCGTCTTAACCGAAAACAAACCTTTACTAAAACGCATCGCTGAACTACTCTTAGAGGTTGAAACACTCACACGTGAAGATATTGTTGAAATCGTTGAAACAAACACCTTAAAGTGGTTTGATGATAAGAAAAAGGCAGAAAAAAACAACACTGATAAACAAGAAGAAAACACTAAGACTAAAGAAGAAGACGCTCAGTCCAAAGAAGAAACACCAACGGATTCATCTGAAAATCAAAACAAACAATCTGAATAATCAGACAACTAGAGGATGACACTTTGTTTCATCCTCTTTGTAAGAAAGGAACATCCCAATGCGCTTAGACAAATATTTAAAGGTTTCTAGACTCATTAAAAGACGCTCTGTAGCCAAAGAGATTAGTGATGCAGGACGCGTTAAAATCAACGGTAAACAAGCCAAATCAAGTAGTCAGCTTGAGATTGGCGATGTGCTTGACATTCAGTATGGTCAAAAACACATACGTATTGAGGTTTTATTGTTTAAAGACTCAACAAAAAAAGAAGACGCTGAAATGCTCTATAAACTGTTGGAGGTAGACGCTTAATGAAAAAAAAGATTTTAACTATAATTACCCTGATGCTGTTTGTATCAATACTTGCTGCTTGTAACACCGAAGAGTCCACAGACTCAGATGTTTTTGTTACATCATATGTTACTCATTTTTTAGTTAGTGAAATTGGTAAAGACGTTGTTAACACACGCTATGTTCCTGGCTCTCAAGTTCACGGTCACTCTGAGTCATGGGTAGCTAGAGACATTGAAGACATGCAAGATGCTGTGTTGTTGTTTTATGTTGGGGCAGGACTCGATCCTTTTATTGAAGCCAACTATGAAACGTTTGAAGGGCAGAATGTAGAGTTGGTAAAATTGGAAGACCACATTGATTTCATAGATGTTCGTCTTGTGCATGATCATGATGATGACCATGATGATGATGACCATGATGATGACCATGATGATGATGACGAGCATGATGACGATGATGAGCATGATGAGCTAATGCCTGATCCACACTTTTGGTTAGACCCTTCAAGAACACTGATTGCTGCTGAAATAGTTAAAGATAAACTCATCTCACATTTCCCTGAAAGTGCTGAAAAAATCGAAAACAATTTTGTCATTATTGAAAAAGCCTTAGAAAAAATAAACGAAGACTACCAAGCCGCTTTAGCTAATGTAACCAAACCCATAATTACAAATGTAAAACTTTTTTCATACATTGAGAATGCGTATGGGGTTGACATTAGAACATTAACACAAAGTTCACACGCCCACGAAGATGAAAGTATTCCGAGTGATTTTGAAGCTTTCATCACTTTGGCTCAAACACATGATATAAAGTATGTAATTTTTGAGAAAAACGCTGTTTCCCCTGCTGGGGAGACCTTGTTAGATGAACTGCGAAAAAATAATCCTGAAACTGACCGGTTATATCTCCATCCGATGGGGATGTTAACCAGTAGTGAACTCAATGCCAATAAAAACTATATAAACATCATGTACGATAATTTAAACACCTTAATCCAAGCCACAGAATAGGAGTTCTAGCATGAGTAAATTAACTGAACAAGAAATGGTAAGACGAGAAAAATTAGATTTTCTAGAACAAAAAAACATCACACCATTTGGTCAAAAGTTTCAACGGAATACAACCACAAAAATCATTCACGATACCTATGATGAGTATTCAAAAGAAACGCTTAGTGATATGGATCTGCCTACATTAAAACTAGCAGGGCGAATCATGACCAAGCGTGGTAAGGGAAAAGCTGGGTTTGCCCACATCATGGACCAACATGGTCAAATTCAAATCTACATTCGTCTTGACGCTTTAGGCGAAGATATGTTTGAAGTCTTCCAAAAAGCTGACTTGGGCGATATTATCGGTGTTTCAGGCACTGTGATGAAAACACGAATGGGTGAACTCTCGATTAAAGTTGAAACATTAACGCATTTAACAAAAGCCCTTAGACCACTACCCGAGAAGTATCACGGGTTAAAAGATGTAGAGGAACGTTATCGCCGTCGTTACGTTGATTTAATGACCAATGAAACCACTAAAAACACGTTCTTAACACGCTCTAAGATTATCCAGACCATTAGACGCACATTAGAAGATAGAGGCTATGTAGAAGTCGAAACCCCAATACTTCATACAAATCTCGGTGGAGCAGCCGCTAGACCATTTAAAACGCACCACAACGCCCTAGACATGCCGTTTTATTTAAGAATCGCACCAGAGTTATATTTAAAAAGACTTTTAGTGGGCGGGTTAGAAAAAGTCTTTGAAATTGGTAGAACATTTAGAAACGAAGGCATTAGCATTAAACACAACCCTGAGTTTACAATGATTGAACTGTATGAAGCTTATGGTGATATGGAAACCATGATGTCTTTAACTGAAACATTGTTTTCTAGTGCCGCAAAAGCGGTACTTGGTACCACAGATGTTACTTATGGTGATAAAACCATTTCACTGGCTAAAGGTTTTAAAAGACTTCATATGGCTGATGCGGTTAAAGAACGTACAGGTTTTGATTTCCGTAAAAAAGATTTAACGTTTGATGAAGCCAAGACATTCGCTTTAGAAAAGGGCTTAGAAATTGAGAAACATTATACAGGTACAGGACATATTTTAAACTTGTTATATGAAGCCTATGTTGAAGATACAATTGAAGAACCAACGTTTATTTATGGTCACCCAACAGAAATTTCTCCCTTAGCTAAGAAAAATCCTGAAGACCCTCGTTTTACAGACCGCTTTGAAATCATCATTGCCGGTAGAGAATACGGAAATGCCTTCAGTGAATTAAACAATCCAATTGATCAAAAGGAACGCTTCGAAGCACAACTTAAAGAAAAAGACCTCGGAAATGTCGAAGCGAATGAAATGGATCAAGATTATATTGAAGCCTTAGAATACGGAATGCCACCTGCAGGTGGATTAGGTATCGGTATTGATCGATTGGTGATGTTGTTAACTAATTCAAAATCAATTCGGGATGTTATCTTATTCCCACACATGCGTCAAAAAACATCTGAGTAAACATAAAGATGATGGTTATCTAGTTAAATCCATCATCTTTTTTTATTATATGATTTTTTTAATTTGAAGCGATTAGGTATAATACAAACAAAGGAGTGTTTAAACGTGATCAAACAAAACATACATCAGTTAATAGGAAATACACCCGTGGTCAAACTAAATAGTTTTAAAGACCTTAAATCAGATATCTATTTAAAATTGGAATGGTATAATCCAGGTGGTAGTGTTAAAGACCGTATCGCCATTAAAATGATAGAGAAAGCCGAACAACAAGGACTCATTAAACCTGGTGATACCATCATTGAACCTACTAGTGGGAACACAGGTATCGGTTTAGCGTTAGTCAGTGCTTCAAAAGGGTATAAATTGATCATCACAATGCCTGATACGCTTAGTGTAGAAAGACAAAAAATACTTAAAGGTTATGGCGCAAAGCTTATTTTAACCGATGGCGCTAAAGGCATGAAGGAATCCATCGCTGTGGCTAAAGACCTTGCAGATAAGCATGACTATTTTATGCCCATGCAATTTGATAATATTTACAACCCAAAAGCACACATGACACATACAGCCTATGAAATCATCGATGATTTTAAAACATTAGATCATTTAGTCGTTGGGGTAGGAACAGGTGGTACCATCACAGGAACAAGTACAGTATTAAAACCCCATTACAAAAATTTAACTGTCCATGCTGTTGAGCCTTCTGCATCTGCTGTTATAAGTGGTAATGAACCTGGCAAGCACAAAATACAAGGCATTGGTGCAGGCTTTATTCCTTCTGTACTTAATCAAAATATGATTGACCATATCATCACCATCGATGATGATGAAGCGTTTGCGATGGCTAGACATTTAGCAAAACATGAAGGACTTTTTGTCGGTATATCTACAGGCGCAAATGTCGCAGCTGCTATAAAAGTTGCTAAACAAGCTAATGAGAATAGTACCATCTTAACGTTCTCACCAAGTAACGCAGAACGTTATTTATCAACCGACCTTTTTAAAGAATAACAGCATTATTATAATATATGTTTACTCGAAGTCTTTGTGATAAAGACTTCGAGTTTTTATTAAAAAAACCTTAATATCTAAGCAAGTAGACATTAAGGTTTTTAACTTAAAATGATTATTTATATTGTAAAGAACACACTTCATCTGTTGTTTTATCACTTGGGATGATTCTAGCAGGAATACCAACTGCGGTGGCATGATCTGGCACATCTTTTAAGACAACTGCATTGGCACCAACTTTTGCATAAGCACCAACCTTAATGTCTCCTAATATTTTACTCCCTGCAGCAAGCATTGCCCCTGTGCAAATGGTCGGATGACGTTTTGCACCACGTTCATTACCTGTTCCACCTAATGTAACACCGTGATAAATTAACACATCGTTTGCAATAATGGAGGTTTCTCCAATCACAACCCCTGTGCCGTGGTCTATCACAACATTTTTTCCAATGGTAGCACCAGGATGTATTTCAACACCTGTCAAAAGACGGGTAAGCGTACTTAGAAAACGAGCCACTAGCTTTAACCGAATCATCCATAGTACATGGGTTATACGGTACATCCAAATGGCATGCATGCCGTTATAGGTTAATAGAATTTCAAAAAAATGTCTTGAGGCCGGGTCTTTTTTTTGTATCGATTTTATGTCACTAATCATGCCCATGATAAACGCTCCTTAAGAAAGATAAAGACATCTAAAAGATGTCTTTACCTACTGTAAATGCTTTGTTGGTTGATAAATCTACATTCAAATTATCCGCAATTTCAACGAATATATCAATGATGCTAACATACTCATGATCTAATTGTGATTCAATATCGCTAATTGCTTTATTAAGTATGTCTGCGGCATAATCAAACCGATTATCTCGCTCTGCAATCATATTCTCAATTTGTGATTCAACATCATTCAAATCAGAAAAATCAATGGTTTCTTCAAATTCTTCTAAATCAGAGCGGAAATCAGAGATAAACAATAAGTATGTGACCAGGGGTGTATAATCTTCGAATAAATGACAATCTGAATTAAACAATTTCTCATAGTAAATTCTAATCACTTCAAATTGTGTGTGAAGATATGTTAAGCCAACTTGAAAAATGGTTTGCAGATCTTCACTTAATTCTTCTTGTTCTACTGCTTTTTCATATATGGTGTTCAAGACTTCATAGACAGGTTCAAATCGGTCATAGAGTAATATACGGTTATGTTTAAATTTTTCAAGGACATCTATGTTTTCCATTTTCCAGTTTGCGAAGTCTTTTAAAACAATATGGAATTGCTCCATATTCATCACTTCCTTTTAAGCTTTGTTGCTAGATCCAAACATATCCATTTTTTCTCTAACAACATCCATAATCGCATCAGCACCAGGTTTTAAAAGTTTTCGTGGGTCAAATCCTTTACCGATTCGATCGTTTCCTTCTTCAATGTACTTGCGTGTCGCTTCTGCGAAAACAAGTTGACATTCAGTATTCACATTTATCTTAGAAACACCGTAAGAAATGGCTTCTTTTACCATATCATCAGGAATGCCTGTTCCACCATGTAAAACAAGAGGAATCTCATTGGTTGTTTCACCAATCTCTTTTAAAACTTTCATATCAAGACCTTGCCAGTTCTCAGGATAAGAACCATGAATGTTCCCAATACCAGCTGCCAACATATCAATACCTAAAGACGCAATTTGACGACATTCTTCAGGATCAGCCACTTCACCAGTTCCCGTGACACCGTCTTCCTCCCCACCAATGCTTCCGACTTCAGCTTCAACACTGATGCCTTTTGATTTCGCTAGGGCAACAATTTCTTTAGTTTTAGCAATGTTTTCATCGATGTCATAGTGTGAACCATCAAACATTACACTCGAGAAACCTGCATCAATACAAGTTTGCGCCCCTTCATAAGATCCGTGATCTAAATGTAGAGCAACCGGCACTGTAATGTTTAATGTTTCCATCATGTTTGTAACCATGGCTACCACAGTATTGAACCCTGTCATGTATTTCCCGGCACCTTCACTAACACCTAAAATAACTGGTGAACGATTCTCTTGAGCAACAGTTAAAATAGCTTTTGTCCATTCTAAATTATTAATATTGAACTGTCCAACTGCATATCCTTCTTTACGCGCTTTTTCAAGCATGTTTTTTGCACTTACTAATGCCATAATATCCTCCTAATTTTATATCGAATTAACCAAAGTAATTATAACTTAGCTATGTGGAAAAGTAAACCAAAGCGGCTTTTTGTCTATCAAGTAAATGCTTTCATAAAAATACCTTGTGCTAAATTAGCACAAGGCATTATTATTATTCTCCTGAAACCGCCACATCATTAATTCTTAATGTTGGACTCCCAAAGTAAGAAAATGTAAATTTAATGTCGTTGCCTAAATCAACAACATTGTTTAACCATTCTAAGTAGTTCCCAGCAATGGTAAAGAGTGCAATTGGTCTTTCAATGTCACCATCTTTAATTTTATAGCCAGTAGCTTGTAAAGAAAAATCACCACTGATTGGATTGGTTCCTGAGTGAACACCTTGAACACTTGTAATAATTAAGCCGTTTTCTAGTGTTTTAACCATATCATCAAATGTGCTTTGACCAGCTTCAAAGTAAATATTTGTTGGCGAGATGGCACCTGAAAATGCGTTTCCAGTTGACTTTACACCATCTTTTTTTGCCGTCTTCATATCATACAAATACGTTGTTAGGGTGCCTTGGTCAATAATTTTCTTATATGAGGTGGCCACACCTTCATCATCAAAGCTTCCGCTTTTTGTACTTTTAAGCATAAACGGATCATCGATAAGTGTGATGTTATTGGAGGCGATTTTCTCTTGTATTTTCCCTTGTAGTTTGGACATGCCTTTTTGAACGCTCTCAGCATTAAACATGCCAAGGAAACCTTGAAGTAGCGTTGCGCTAGCTCTGTTTTCTAGTAAAATATTATATTTACCAGACTTCAACGATTTAGCGCCAAGTAATGAAACACCACGTTCTACAACATTTTTTGCAATATCATCTAAGTCAAAATCGCGAGGATCATTGGTTTGAACAAAATCAAATGATGATCTTGAATCATCTTCTGATCGCACCACACAATCAGCACCTAATACAGCGCTTGTAACATCTTTAGAAAGATCTAACCCTTTTGAGTTTTTAATGATGACATGTTTGGTGGCTTCACCATAAAATGCTTGTGATATTTTAACACGATCATCTAATGCTTTAACTTTTCGCTCTAATTCAAAAGTCAATGCTTGTTTTTCCTCATGTGATAAGTCATCTAGTTTTGAATCAGACAGTTCAGGAATGTCTTTATACGATGCATCGCCTTCATATATAAACACTTCATCATCACTTTCGATCACTTTCGCACTATCAATCAAACGATCAAGCCATGTATCGATATTTGCATCGTCAATCGCTTCTGTGGTCATTTTCCCCATTTTACCACGATAGATAGCTTTTAAGTTCAAACGTTGTGTGTCGGCAATTTGATGCTTGTCAAGCTCACCATTGAAAACATGTAAGTTTACATCTTGCGTTTTTTCAATATGCACTTGAATATCTTCAAGTCCTTTGTCTTTGGCTCGTTTAAATAACAATTCAAAGTTCATTATGCATTCCCCTTTCTTCCGCCTACGGTGATACCAGATATACGGATTGTAGGTTGTCCGACATCGGTTGGGATTGAACCAGATAAACTACCACACATACCTTGAGCTCTTTTTAAATTATTACCAACCATGTCTATTTTTTTCAGTGCATCTTTTCCTGTACCGACTAAGGTTGCACCTTTAACCGGTTCAGCGATTTTTCCGTCTCTAATCATATAACCTTCCATAACCGCAAAGTTAAAATCACCGGTTGAAGGTTGGACGCTACCGCCACCCATTTTTTTAGCGTAAAGACCATATT
Organism: Mollicutes bacterium; assembly: GCA_003559585.1. GTDB lineage: Bacteria > Bacillota_I > Bacilli_A > Izemoplasmatales > Izemoplasmataceae > B1SED10-225. The sequence continues at coordinate 16,806 of PWKX01000156.1, forward strand.
TGGTATTTTTAATGATGTCGTCAAACGTTGATTTACCGTTTTCAATATACGTATTGCTCATTCTTGAGGTCGGGGCAAACCGATAAGATTCACGACGCCCAGAACCGGTAGAAGCTTCATTCATGCGCAAACCATTTAAATGATCAATCATGTAACTGGTTAACACACCATCTTTGATTAATTGACGACGCTGTTGCGGCCGTCCCTCATCATCAAAGTTTTGTGAGCCCCAAGCATTTTCAATCGTGCCATCGTCAATCGCACTAACGAGTTCACTACCAATTTTCTCGCCTTTTTTACCACTAAAAACACTGGCGTTTTTAGCCACAGATGTGGCTTCTAAACTATGACCACAAGCCTCATGGAAAATAACCCCACCAAAACCGTTATCAATAACAACAGGCATGGTTTCACTTGGGCATTCATCGGCGTGTAACATCGTCACAGCAATTCTTGATGCTTCAGCTGCTTCTTCTTTAACATCAATGGTATCATAAAACTCAAACCCTTGATGCGCACCGGGTCCATTAAAGCCGCTTTGCATATCTGTTTCATTCTTAGCAACACTATGAACACCTAAGCGTGTTCTAACGCGTTGATCATGGACATGAATGTTTTCGCTACTTGCAATCCAAACATTTTGAACGTTGTCCATGTACGAGACGTTTACCTGCTTAATCTCATCTGAATAATCACGTGCTGCTTGGTCTGCAGTCTTAACTAAAGATACTTTCTCTTTAATATCAACAGCATCAGGCATTTTCTTAATGGTATGATTCTTACCGTTTGTCACCTCAGGCAAGGTAATCATATCTTTAACCCGTGTCCCGACAAAAGATTTTGATAAATTTTCAGCCAGTTCGATTAAAGTTGTTTCATCGGTCTTATTCGTATAGCCATACACACTTTGATGTCCTTTGGCTACCCGAATCCCAATTCCGACTTTTTCTTGATTAACAGCATTTTCTACTTTGCTTGATTGCAAAGCTATCACGCTTTGAAACGTCTTTTCAACAAAAACTTCAGCAAAATCAGCTGCTGAATCTAATGCTTTGTTGATGATGCGTTCCATGGTTTGTTTTTCAATCATACTTTGTTCCCTCCTTGTCAATTACTAGTATTATACCATAAAATAAAAAGCTTAAAAACAGCTTTATGGCTGTCTTTAAGCTATGTACAACTTAAGGTTTATTTGTCATATTCATCTTCATATTCGTCCATGTACTCTAAGTACTTATCTTCATCAAAATCATCTTCTGATGCTTCTTCAAATTCTTCATCAATACCTTCTTCAATGTCGTGTTCTAACATTTCAGGTTCTTCTTTTTCAATGGTGATTTCCTCAACGCTATCTTCTGAGATATCTTCAATATCTTCAAACGGATCGACAACGTCTTCAACATCATCAGCCACCGCTTGAGCCGCTTGAGCTTCTTTTTGTTTTTCCAATTCAAGTTCTTTTTGTCGACGTTCTTCTAACATCTCTTGATGTTTATGTTCTGCTTCTTTTTGTTTTTCAATGCGAGCATCCATCTCAGGGTCAGATACTTCGGTATACTCATTGTAATAAGAACCGTCTTTATCCCATAGGTCAATAGATTGGTTGTGTTTTAAGTCCCATTCGTTACTTCCCTTATAAACAAATTTAGCACTAGCTGTCATTTCTGCATAGAAATTATTGAGTGTTTGTTCGGGATTTTGCGGTGTCCAATCTTTTTCAGTAAGCACGCGGTCAAATAAATCATATAAATCAATCGGTGTTTTTTCTTGTTTAAGTATGTTTTCAGCGATGTCAACCAAACTTAAATCTTGTATGTTTTTCATGCGCTTCCCTCCTTTAAGAGATGGTAGTGAATGTTGATTGTACTATGACCAACAACCACATCATCTTGTTTCAATGTATAATCAATGATGATTTTGTTTGCGTTCATGGTTAGTTCATGTGTTTGGATGTCTAAAGACATCGATTGTTGTCCGAGTTGATAGGTGCCCTTGTGAAGGACATGCTCTTCAAATGTAAAGACAAAAGCTGGGTCGCCTTTTCTTTCATATTCAAGACGTTGATCATGTATCGTTAAAATATGTTTTTGATCTTTTTCGTCATGAAAAATCATTTGATTGTCTTTTAATGTTCCATGTGTTTTAAAAGATTGCGTTTGACTTTCATTTTGAATATGAAAATCGACAGAAATTTTCGACATTTAATCACCACAATAGACAGTTTCAAGATATGCGAATGTATTATATACTATAATGCAACAACATGCAAGTGTAAAAATAAGAACTGGAATAACCAGCTCTTATTCGTTGTTTTTATACTCTTTGACCAATGTATCTAACGCATTGAGAATCTCTTTTTGTTTTTCCCATGTCCCAAGGTTAACACCACTAGCCATCGCATGACCCCCGCCATCAAACCGATTGGCAAGTTCATTAACAGCCGGTCCTTTACTACGCAAACGTCCTCTTACTATTTTTTCTTCATATTCAGCAAATAAAGCCCATACGGGACAATCTTCAAAAACCCCTAATTCATTGACTAAACTAGACGCTTCTTCAATCGTAACTCCATGTTCTTCAATGAGTTCATGGGTGATTTCAATGTAAGCCACACCATGTGTCGTTTTTTTATAGTTTAGTAAGACATACCCTTTAAATCTCGTTAGCGCTTCACTTTTTGTATCTAAATAACGATATACCGTTTCGGTTTCTAATCCACGATCATAAAGCATCGCAATACGTCTAAAGGTATCTCCGTTGACACCCTGGTATTTAAACCTACCTGTATCTGTTAATGTTCCGGCATATAAAGCTTGCATGCCTTTTTGTGAGATACTTAACTCATCACTAAATAGGTAAAACATATCTAAGATAATTAAGGTTGCCGCCGGACGGCTAGTATCGACATATTCAATATCACCAAAGGAATTAACTAAAATATGATGATCAATCTTAATTAAAAAATCGCCTTTATCATAACGCTGATCTGCAATTCTTTCTTGGTTTCCTGTATCAACAGAAATCACCAAAGCTCCTTTAAAATCTTCATCTTCAAGGGTATCAACTCGGCCGATAAATTTTGTGAAATCCGCTTCTTCACCGCTCACAAATACCGTCTTATCTTTAAATGATTGTTCAATGATGTCTTTTAACCCAAATGCGGTGCCCATACAATCTCCATCGGGTCTTGCATGTGGTAAAATAATAATTTTTTGATAGGCCTTAATTTTATTGTAAATCTCAGTTAATTTTTCTTGATTCATGTTATCGCCCTTTCTTTGCTAGTAGATCTAAATCACGAATGATATCGTCGGTTGTTTCCCAATCAATAGCGGTACAACCACAAGCTAAATCATGGCCGCCACCGCCATATTTTTTTGCTACATCGACAATTGGTATGTGTTTGCTTCTTAATTCACATAAAATAGCGCCTGAATCCGTCTCAGTAAAGTTAGCCCAAATAGGTATGTGTTTTATGCCTGCCATTTGGTTAACCATACCTCTAGAAACTGTAAATGTCGATACGCCAAATTCATCTTTTAGTGATTTCGGATTTTTCATGTATGCGACATGATGTTCAGTGGTTTTAAAACTATATATAAAGTATCCTTTTAAACGTTTCATGGTATAGTCGACTTCGTATAAATTCTGATAGAGGTATTGTAAATCAGCACCCTGTTTCATGAGGTAAGCTGCACATTCAAATGTTTTATCAGTGGTTTGAGGATACATAAATCGTCCTGAATCCGTCACCAACCCACCTAGTAAATAAGTAGCAGCCGCTTGATCCATCGTTAGATGATGATTAACCGCCATTTCAGTTAACATTTGACAGGTCGCTATTTGCGTTGGATCGCTAATAAATGTATCCGCAAAATCAGTATCATTTTGATGATGATCAACAACCACGCTTTCTTTGGCTGTTAAAAACCGCTGATCACTAACCCGTTCTTTGCCTGAAACATCCAAAACAATGGCTAACGCTTTTTTTAAGTCTTGTTCAGGAATGTGTTGATCCATGCTGCCAAACCACTTAAAATCACCCATCTCACCAAAGGTATATACCTCTTTATTTGGATAATTAAGTTGAATAAGACGCTTTAAACCAAGTTGTGAGCCCAAGGCATCTAAATCTGGTTGTATGTGACGATGAATGACGATAATATCGTAAGTCTCTATTTTATCAATCAAAGGTTGATACATCTTATGACACTCCTTACATGGCATGATATGCATTAAGACTAACAACATATAATAACATAATTAGATCGATTTAACACAGTAATTGTCTTGAAATATAGAAAAAATCAGCCCTGAAAACCAGGGCTGATTTAAATCATTTATTAAAATCTATTGATTAGTCTTGAAACTCAATGTCAATGACAACCACACGGTAGTTACCGAAGTGGATGCGTTCAGTAATGAAAGTCATAGATGTAATAACATCGCCTTCATTGACGTCGTCTTCACCATATCCAAGTAATTCAGTGTTATCTAAATCAAAGATGAGATTCATATCAAGGCCTACATCAATGTTTGCATCTCCAAAGTCGATTAATGCAATGTCAAACTCGCCTTCAATTTTATAAAGAATAGAGTTTGTCATGCCACCTGGTTGGTCATCAGGCATTTCTTCA
>PWKX01000196.1 GCA_003559585.1 Mollicutes bacterium
ATTTTCTTTGTGGCAGTTATTTCAAGAACGGAGCGATATGAAAAATGAAAAAACGACTGTATTTAATCTTTTTTGTGTTGCTGTTTGTGTTGCTTAGTTATAACGTGCTACAAATGCCATCGCAAGCGACCACGGATAGTCCGGCTTATAATGAAGCGACTGAACACTATATTGAGCACAGTGTTTCTGAGACGGGTTCTATTAATATTATTGCCTCTATTTTAGCTGATTATCGAGCGTTTGATACCTTAGGTGAAACGATTGTTTTGTTTACATCGATTGTGGCGGTTGCTTCAATTTTAAAAGTATCAAGCCCTAAAAAAGAAGGTGTTCAACATGAATGATATCATCATCAAAACGGTGGTACGTTTAATCATTCCGTTTGTGCAAATTTATGGAATTTATATCATTTTGCATGGTCATATCTCACCGGGTGGTGGGTTTGCTGGTGGGGCTTTAATTGGAACCAGTTTGGTGCTGTATACGCTTGTTTTTGGGATTGAAAAGTCTAAGGAGAAGTTTTCTGAACGTGTGAGTGAATTTGCAGAAAGTGGCGGCATTATTTTATATATTGCGATTGGGTTGATTGGGTTGTTTGTGAGTGGTAGTTTTTTAACTAATATTGACAGTGGTTTTCCAGTCGGTCATCCTGGGACAGTGATTAGTGGTGGGATGATCCCATTGCTGATGATTGGGATTGGGATTAAAGTGGCCTCAACGATCATTACCTTGTTCCATGCGCTGATAGAGGAGGAAGAAGCATGAGTTTTTTACAAACGATCATCGATCATATCAATTATATCGGCGCGGTGGCGATTTTTGTGATTGGCCTGCATACCGTGGTCACCCACAGTAATCTCATCAAACGCATCATGGGCATTAACATCATGGGCATGGCTATTTTCATGTTTTTTGTGGCGATTGGCTCTGTGACTGGTGGGAAACCACCCATCATTGATGGTGATGGGGGTCCTTATATTAACCCGCTACCTTCGGTTTTAATTTTAACGGGTATTGTGGTGGTGGTTTCTATCACGGTTTATTCACTGAGTTTGGTGATTCGGATTTATGAAACCTATGGGACGATTGATCAAAATGAGCTTTTAAAACGTATGCAAGAGGAGGATGAATCATGATCATTCAAATACCTGTGATTTCTTTGGTGTTTTTCCTCCTAATGGCGTTAATTGTTCCGCTTTTTAAAAGGCGTAATTTTGCGGTAACCACCACCTTAGGGCTCATCGTTTTATTGATTGTGTGGGTGTTAACGGTCGTGCTTGTTAGAGATGTTTATCTTAATGGTCCTTTTACCTACGCGTTTGGAAATCATGAATCTTTTATTGGGTTAGAATTATTGGTTAATCTCTTTTCTGCTGGGTTTGCGCTTTTCATGTTATCTTTGATTATTATTATTTATGTGTATTCAACCAGTGATGCCACAGAAGGGATTGCTGAAAAAGAGTATGGTCGTTATTATATTTTATTGTTTATTTTGTTGTTTGCGATGTTTGGAATATTATATACCAACGACTTGTTTAATACCTATGTATTTATGGAGATTTTATCGATTACCACGGTGAGTATCATTTCGATTAAACGTAAAAAAGAAAACTATACCGCATCCTTTCGTTATGTGATGTTAAATGAAGTGGGTAGTTTATCATATTTGTTTGGGGTGGCTTTGCTTTTTATGGTGACTGGTCACACCAACATTGATTTAGTAGCCGCAAGCATTCAATCATCGTTTGATGATTATACGGCCAATATTGTGACGGCCTTAGGCTTTATGTTGACAGGGATTGGGATTAAAGCGGCGATTTTTCCCTTTCATATTTGGTTGCCGGATGCACATTCAACCGCACCCACATCCTCGAGTGCGATTTTATCGGGCTTGGTTGTGAAGTTATACATCTTAATCATGATTAAGATGTTGTTCCGCTTGTTCGGGTTTGACATCGTCAGTGCCATGAACATTCATATAGTGTTAATGATGATTGGTGCGTTTGGGATGATAATGGGTAGTGTGTTTGCGATTGGTCAAACCGATGTGAAACGGATGCTTGGGTATTCATCGATTGCGCAAGTTGGTTATATTGTTTTAGGCATATCACTGGGGACTGTGCTTGGCTTACAAGCGGCGTTTTTTCACGTATTGTCTCATGGGTTAATGAAAGCGGCCTTATTTTTAAGTGTTGGGGCTGTGATTTATCATAAGGGAGTGCGTAAGGTTAAAGACTTTAACGGTATGGCCTCAGAGATGCCAGTGGTGATGACGGTCTTTGGTTTGGCGGCTTTAGGGATGATTGGGATTCCATTAACCAGTGGCTTTATCTCAAAGCTTAACTTAGGCTTAGCCTCACTTGATGCCAATCAAGGGTATTTAATCATCATCATCATTGTTAGTGGGCTATTAAATGCGCTTTATTATTTACCGATATTAATCGCTGCGTTTTTAAAATCTAATAAACCAGGTGATTTGGGCTTAAAAGTTGAGCCTATTCCACGCTTGATGATGGTTCCGATTGTTGTTTTAGGTTTATTGATTGTCTATTTTGGGTTGTTTCCAAATATGATTTTATCGTGGTTTGAAGAGATTGCGGTGGTGTTATTATGATTTTTCGTAAAAACAAAGTTTGTGATGTGCCTGGTTTAACGAAAAATGTAGGGTTTTGGTCTAATTTTACGGTTAGATCAACATTGCTTGTCGTCTTATCGATGATGATTGTTGGTTTGTTTATCGCTGGGGTTCAAGGGTATTTAGTTGGGCTCTCATCGTTTTTAACCAACATTGATGTCATTTATAACGTGTATGTTAGCCTAAGAGATTTGTCGTGGATGCCGCTTGTGATTATTAGCTTGCCCTTATTTGGGGTTTTGTTGAGCTGGTTGGTTGAAAAACATAGCTGTAACCGGCGGGATATGCTTGTTATTTTAATGACCAGTTTCACGATTTTAATGAGTTTATTTTTGTATCCCAATGCATTAGAAGGCGGTCAAACCTTTAACATCCCTGGTGTGTTAGGTTTAGGGCTTAGTTTCCGGGTTGACATGTTAGGGTTTACGATGTTGATGATCACCTCAGTGTTATGGTTTTTGGTGATGGTTTACGCGCATGAATATATGTTAAAAGAACGTCATTCCAGTCGCTTTTTTGTTTTTATGGGGATTACCTATAGTTCAGTATTAGGTACCATTATGGCTGGTGATCTATTAACGGTATTCTTGTTTTTTGAAGTGATGACTTTTGCGTCTTATATGTTGGTAGTCCACGGTCAAAAAGATGATAGTTACCATGCGGGTTATAATTATATTTTTATGGGGATTATCGGTGGGTTTGCGATTTTGATTGCTGTGATGTTGCTTTATTTTACAGTGGGTGATTTATCATTTGCAAGTGCCATTCACGCTTTAAATGAAGCTGGCAATATTAAGTTTGTGATTATCGGGTTGTTGATCTTTGGCTTTGGCATCAAAGCCGGGATGGCGCCGGTTCATGTTTGGCTGCCTAGAGCCCATCCGGTGGCCCCCACACCTGCCAGTGCGCTGTTATCTGGCATCATGATTAAACTTGGCGCGTATGGGATTTTACGGGTTGCAACCAGTTATTATTTCCCACAAGAAGGGGCTGATTTTTCAGCACCAGTTTGGTTAACTTCCAACGCTGTAGGTTCCTCGGTGATTTGGTTGGGCATCATCACAATGACAATTGGCGTCTTTTTTGCCCTCCAACAATCAAACATTAAACGCATGCTTGCTTATCATTCAATCTCACAAATGGGTTATATCATGATGGGGATTGGCGTGGCTTTATACTTAGGTTCTTATGGTGCGATGGGTTATGCTGGTGCGCTTTATCACATCATCAACCATGCGTTGTTTAAATCGCTGTTGTTTATGGTTGCGGGTGTGGTGATTTATCATACGGGTGAGGCCAACATGTATAAACTCGGTGGGTTGTGGAAAAAACTACCTTTAAGTGCCACGGTATGTTTGATTGCGGCTTTGGGCATTAGTGGCATTCCACTATTTAATGGGTTTGTGTCTAAAACGATTTTGCACCACGGCATTGTTGAAGCCTATGAGTATCATGGTCAGATGAGTATGGTGTTTGCAGAACGTATTTTCATTGTGATCAGTGCTGGGACGGTGGCTTCTTTTATTAAACTGTTTTATTTTGTGTTTTTAAGAAAACCAGACCAACCTCATCAATTAAACCCTGAGTACAACAACTTAGATACCGCGATGGCGATGGTGGCATTACTCATTATTTTCATTGGCCTAAACCCAAACTTTATCTTAAATGCTTTTATCATTCCGCAGTTAAACATGATGCCCTATAGTCCCACGTTTGTCGATACCTATATCGTTGGGATGTCGGTCTTTACTTATGATGATTTAACCATCATGATTTGGATTGTGTTGTTAGGTGGACTCATTTTTTACTTTGGTAATAAGTTCCACTTGTTCCATATTAAATTACCGTATTGGTTGAATTTAGAGTATTTGGTGTTTTATCCCGTTAATGTTTTGATTAGAAAATCGTGTCACTTGATGTATGGCGATCAGTGTAAGTATAATGCGGTGACCTTACAGAAATTAGCCTTAAAGGATAATAAAGACATCGGGTTTTTAGACCGGTTTGTGTTGATGGCCAGTATTTTTAATAACCGATATGAAAAACGCATCATTAAAAGCGATGCGTTTATCTACACCATTTTCATCACAGGCATACTCACCTTTATGTTGGTGATGAGGCTGCTTTAAATGACGCGTCGTTTTCAAGGGTACTTACCTTGAAAGCGGCGGCTTTTTTTAATACAATGAAGGTACAAAAGAAGGTGAAGACATGGTTTTAAAAACAATAGAAACTTATCAACCTGTTAACGAGCAAGAAACGGTTGATAAGCAGGCGATCATTTCGTTTATTAAACAACACGATGATGCGCTTGAAAGACACAATAAAATCGCTCATTTAACCTCATCTGCGCTCGTGGTTAATGAGACGTTTGATAAGGTTTTGTTTGCCCACCACAACATTTATGATGCGTGGGGTTGGGTTGGCGGTCATACTGACGGTGATCCCAATTTATTAAAAGTGGCTATAAAAGAAGCAAAAGAGGAAACTGGCATCGAAGTGGTGCGTGCTTACGACGGGAAGATTTTTGCGTTGGATACGATTTTTGTTGAAAACCATATAAAACATGGAGCGTTTGTGCCAGACCACCTACATTTAAATGTGACTTATTTGCTAATCGCTGATGATAATCAGCCTTTAGCGGTCAAACCAGATGAGAATTCAGCGGTGCGTTGGTTTGACATTGACACGGTTTTAAAACACGTTAATGAACCAAGAATGATGCCTGTTTATCAAAAGCTTTTTACAAAGCTTCAATCACTGAAGTAAAAACCCGGGAGGCTTACCATGGAAAAAGAAGACATTAAAATCTTCTATATGATTGGTCTAAGTTTCATTGTGTTTGGTTTGTTTCATGAGGTTAGCATGTTTCGCTATATTTATCCCAATTATGTTGGTTTATTGGTGATTTTTTCTTTAGCCTATATTTTATTTAGACAAAAGAAAGTGCACATCTTTGAATTGATCATTGGGTTGAGTGCGTTTATGATTTTAATTTACCGCTATCAAACGTTAGAAAACCCTGAATTATCTGCGATTATCCACCGACCATCAACCTTGATGTTTGGTGGCTTTATGCTGATTTATGCTGGTTTTTATACGTATAAGTATATTGATGTGATGAGAAAACCGGCTAAAAGAAGGCCGAAAAAAAGAGAATCTAACCTTGATGTCTATGATGAAAACAACAAAGAGGTGAAGCGAAAATATTTTTAACTTTAAAGTAAGCTTTGCTTGACTTAAGCTAGAAACGAGTGATATAATCGTATTCGGCTATGATGGAGAATTAGCTCAGTGGGAGAGCACTTCCTTGACGTGGAAGGGGTCAGTGGTTCGAATCCGCTATTCTCCACCATTTGCGAGTGTGGCGGAACTGGTAGACGCGCATGGTTGAGGGCCATGTGGCCATTA
>PWKX01000040.1 GCA_003559585.1 Mollicutes bacterium
TGATTGGTGTTGTACTGGTTGAAGCCGGTTTAGGCGATGTATGGGTTTTAGGCGACATCCCACTTTATATCTTAGGCGGTATGATGCTTGGTCTTGTCATGGCATTCTTCCCATTCTTGGCACAACCAACCATGAAAAAAATTACCGGTAAAGATGACATTGCTTTAGGACATTTCTCAACCGCTACTTATGTGTTATCAGCTTGGGTGGGTGGCTTAGTTGGTAAAAACTCAAAATCAACTGAAGAAATGAAGTTTCCTAAAGGTTTATCTTTCTTAAGAGATTCAACGGTAGCCATCGCCATTACCATGCTTGTTTTATTCATGATTGTTACCTTGGCAGCTGGACCTGACTTTGTGAGAGATGGTCTTGGCGTTGAGATGAACTTCATCATTTTTGGTATTATAGAAGCGATCACCTTTGCCGCAGGGGTTTACATTGTGCTTCAAGGTGTGCGTATGGTTATTCAAGAAATCGTACCTGCCTTTAAAGGGTTCAGTGAAAAAATTGTACCTGATGCAAAACCTGCGCTTGATTGCCCAATCGTTTTCCCGTTTGCCCCAACCGCTGTTTTAATTGGATTCTTAGTTTCATTCATCGGTGGTGTGGTCGGTATGGGTGTCTTACTGCTTGTTGGTAGTGATAACGTCATCTTACCAGGTGTGGTGCCACACTTCTTCGTTGGCGCAACCGCTGGTGTCTTCGGTAACGCCACAGGCGGCCGCCGCGGTGCTGTTGTTGGGTCGTTTGTCAATGGTTTAGCCATCACCTTCTTACCACTGTTATTGTTACCAGTCTTAGGTGAACTTGGTTTTGCCAATACCACATTCGGTGACGCAGACTTTGTTGTTGTGGGAACCATCATTGGTTTCTTTGCACAATACCATGTTGTGATTGTCTCACTCATCGTAGTTGGGTTAACCTCAATCCCATTCATTCACGCTTTACTGACCAGAAACAACATTGTTGAAAAAGACGCGTAAACGTCGTCCATAAAAAACCCATGAGGAGGCTGTTAACAGTCTCCTCATGATTTGTTAAGGAGTGTGTTCATTGATGCTTAATGAGTTTGCTAGAAATATTCGTGCCACCACGCTAAAGATGCTTAAACACCGTACCTTTGGCCATTTAGGAGGCTCGATGTCGATTGTCGAAACGTTGGCGGTGCTTTACGGAAAACAGATGAATATAGACCCAAAGCGTCCAAAGAAAACATCACGCGATTACTTTGTGTTATCAAAAGGTCACGCTGGGCCAGCGCTTTACGCAACCTTAGCGATTAAAGGGTATTTTGATCGTGCATTGTTAAAGACATTAAACGATAACGGTACCACCTTACCCTCACATTGTGATATGCATCTAACACCAGGCATTGACATGACCACCGGCTCACTTGGTCAAGGGTTTTCTGCGGCTGTTGGGATGGCCTTAGGCCTTAAGTTAAAAGGGAAATCAAACCGAGTGTATGTGTTGGTGGGTGATGGGGAGTTAAATGAAGGTCAGTGTTATGAAGCGATGATGTTTGCAGCTCATAAAGGATTGGATAATTTAATTGTCTTGATTGATGATAATAAATTACAACTTGATGGGCCTAGAACTAAGATCTCAAACACATTGTCTTTTATGGATGTGTTTAAAGCATTTAATTTTCACGTCAGTCATGTGGATGGGCATGATACCAAAGCGATTGATGATGCGATCACGCACGCAAAGACCTTAAAACATAAACCCACAGCGATCGTGTTAGATACAGTTAAGGGTAAAGGGGTTCCCAGGTTTGAAAATCAAACGTCTAACCATCACATGCGGTTTTCTGAGGATGATCAACGCTATTTAGAACACATCATTCAGACATTAAAGAAGGTGCCCGTATGAGCGAAAAAGACTTAAGAACCATCTACACCGAAACCATGGCCTCATTGATGGCACGTGATGAGTCTATTGTTTTATTAGAAGCGGATTTAGCCTCTGCCATCACCACCCATCAAATGAGTGAAAGGTACCAAGAACGCATCATAAACTGTGGCATACAGGAAGCCAATATGATTGGCTCAGCCGCAGGGTTAAGTGTGGTAGGCTTAAAACCGTATGTGCATTCCTTTGCACCGTTTGTGACAAGACGTGCCTATGATCAGGTATTTTTATCCATTGGCTATGCCAAACAAAACGTGGTCATCATCGGCTCTGATGGTGGTGTTTCAGCTGAGCATAACGGTGGGACACACATGCCTTTTGAAGACATCGCTTTGATGCGCGCCATACCGAATAGCACTGTTTTAGAAATGAGTGATGCGGTGATGTTTAAAGACATCTTAACCCAATCAACGATGTTTAATGGCTTAACCTATATCCGGATTAAACGAAAAGCGATGCGCGCGATTTATCGTGAAGGCACCACGTTTAAAATTGGTACAGGAAAGGTGTTAAAAGAGGGTCATGATGCGGTGATCGTGGCCACTGGTATCATGCTTGAAGAGGCGTTAAATGCCGCAGAGATATGCGCCGAACAAGGTTACAGTGTGGCGGTCATTGACATGTTTAGCATTAAACCGCTCGATCATGATTTGTTAAAGCGTTACGCAAAGTTAACGGGTCATGTCATCACCGCAGAAAACCATAACTTGGTTGGCGGCTTACATGCCGCTGTATGCGAAAGTTTAGCTGGTGAGAAAGACATTGTAATAGATGGTATTGGTGTTGATGAAGCTTTTGGTCAAGTCGGGCTCACCCCTTATTTAAAAGCAGTTTATCATTTAACCGCACAAGACATTGCAAACAAAATATTGACTTAAAAAAAACGCGACAACCGCTTAGGTGTTGTCGCGTTTTTGATCATCATAATCGCGTTTATAAAGCACATACTTTTTTTCTTTAAAGGTTTTGTTTAAAGACTGACTAACATAGATGTCGTCTTTCACAAATGTGAAGCCCATTTTTTCAATGATGCGTTTAGATGCGTGATTATGGGTGAAATGGGCACAAGTCAACCGATCAATGCTTAGGTCGTTAAACAAGTATTCAATTAAAGCACTGACGGCTTCTTGCATGTAGCCTTGTGACCAATAATCTTTGCTGAGAACATAGCCGATTTCTCGTTGTTGATATTGGGAATCGTCGTCATCAAAAGGTTTTTTATGAAAACCGATTGAACCGATTACGTTGTCGGTTTGTTTGTGTACAATTGCTAAAACATCACCATTAGCGATGAATGATTTTAAGATGGTTTTGCTTTCGTTGATTGAACGGTGATGTGGCCAGCCAGCCATCTCGCCAACACCTTCAACTTTGGCATAAGTGTAAAAATCATTTAAATCCGACATTTGAAACGGTCTTAAGGTTAATCGTTTGGTATCAATGGTCATAGATATCACCCTTTCATTGATAGTATTTTATCAAGTTAAAATTAAAAATACAATATGTGGGATGATTTATGCTTTGATAAAAATATGATGTGCTAAAATAAACACGTAGGGATGTGATGATATGAAACCTCGTTATGAAAAAAATGTGGGTGTCATTGATGAACAAACAATGAAAATATTGATGAACCAAACGATTTTAGTCGCGGGATTAGGTGGTCTGGGTGGTCATGTGGCTGAAGGGTTGGTTAGGCTTGGCGTGAGTAAAATTTTATTGGTGGATGTTGACCGATATGAAACCAGTAATTTAAACCGACAAGTGTTTTGTGATGAGGCTGCTATTGGTCAGTTCAAAGTTGATGTGGTGAAAGAACGGTTAAAACAAATCAATCCTGAGCTGTTTGTACAAGGGATTAAAGCAGATGTGTTATCATTAGAGTCATCCATCTATGCCGGTGTTGATGTCATGGTTGATGCTTTAGATGACATTCCAAGCAAACTCCAATTAGAAAGCCTTGCCGATCAACATCAAAAAGTTTTATTGCACGGTGCCATTGGTGGCTGGTATGGTCAAGTCGGTGTGATTGAACCTGGTTATCATGTGTTAAAAACCATTTATGGTGATGCAAAAGAGGGCCTTGAAAAAACATATCTAAATCCGACTTTTACCCCGGGCATAATAGCTTATATCATGCTTGCAGAAATGGTTAAGTATTGGATGGGTGATAAGCACTGTGTGCTAAACGATGTGCTTTGGATTGATGTACACAATCATGTCTATGAACGCTTCGGCTTGAGGGGTGACAACGATGGTTCACGTTAAATGCATGCATTTACTAAGAAGTAAATACGGCATCAAAGAACTTGATGTTGAAGCCTCAACGGTGCAAGATGTTTTAAACGCGCTAAAAAAAATCTATCCCACACTTGATGAACAAGATTTTTATCAAGCGGTGCTGTTTGTGAATAAACAAAAAATATCTCATAATAAACGATTTAATACGCCGTTAACATCAGGCGATGAGGTTGTTTTTACTAATTTTGTCGGTGGTGGTTAAACTTATGAACATCATGCTTATTGAAGATGAGAAAAAAATAAGAGACATGCTTCGTTTATATTTAGAACAAGAAAACCATCACGTGATGGCTTTTTCGCATGCAGAAGAAGCCCTGAAAACATTTGCTTTAACCCCTGTGGATGTGGTTATAACGGATTTGATGTTGCCAGGCATTCAAGGGGAATCGTTGTTAAAAAGAATTAGGGAAACAAGTGCGGTATATGTGCTTGTTATCACCGCGAAAAACACCGATGAAGATAAGTTGAAATTGTTAAAAGACGGGGCGGATGATTTTATTGCTAAGCCCTTTAAAATTGAAGAAATACTGTATAAACTAAACAACATTCAAAAACGGTTGTACGCGGTTAAAACCGTCACTTGTCATATCCAGGACCATAGCTTTGTCTTTGATGAAAATGACATGCGTGTTACCGTAGATGATGCTGAGATTCAACTGAATAAAACAGAATGTGATTTATTGCTTTATTTCATCAAACATCCTAAACAAACCTTATCACGTCAACAAATCATTGATCACGTATTAAGTGAAAGTGATGCGTATGACCGTATTGTTGATACGTATGTTAAAACATTAAGACGAAAACTGCGTCATAAGTCTATCATCGAAACGGTGTATGGTGCGGGGTATAAGTTTAAAGGTGTGTGTCAACATGATTAGTTTGTCGCGGTTTTTATCAGAGAAGTTAAGACGGTTTTTCAAACGCTCATTCACCATTTTGTTTATCACCGTTAACATCACGGTGATTGTGATTAACACCATATACATCCAACGAACCCTTGAAACACAAAATGAGAATTTAGTGGAAATGATTGAACACTTAAGCTTTTATGCCGATGATGAAACGGTCATTACTTATTTAGAACACTATGGGCATACACATGCGGTTACGCTAAGCTATGAAACGGTTGATGGGGCTTACGCTTTCCAAACAGAAAGCCCACCTGAAACAGATCAGATGTATCAAATATATCATCAAGGCGCTTTGCATGCGGTGATTGAGATTGATAACGCACAATCTAACGTGTTTTGGTCTAATGTGACTTACGTGCTTGTGCTTAATGTGGTAGTGATTGGGCTTTATGTTTTTGGTTTAATGGTCTTTAATAAACGGTTAAAATATGTAGAAGAAACCTTGTTGAACGATGTGAAAACGGTGCAAAGATCCATCAAACAAGTATCATTTGAACACCGCCCATATTTTGAGCCATTTAAAGCCGTACTTGATCATTTTGAATCAACGTATGAAACGTTAAAAACCACACAAACCACATACCAACAACATACCATGAAACTTGCGCATGATATTAAAACACCATTAACCATCATTCAAGGGTTGTTAGAGGGACTAACAACGAACCGACTTAAACCATCGAAATCGTTGTATGATTCAGTTGAAGAAGAGGTTCAACGCATCGATCAACTTGTTAAAACAATGATTGAGGGTCAAAAAAGAAAGACCTTAGAAACCTTTGATATGCTTGCCGTCATCGAACCCGTGATTCAATCGTTTAAACCTGTGTTTGAGAATCAAGATAAAACGATTACCATCACAAACCCTGAAACGTTTGCCGTTGTTGGCTATCAAGATGATATATCGCGGGTCATCGATCATTTGCTGTTAAATAGCTTAAAACATACCCGCTCACATGATCGGGTTGAGATTAGCCTTGATCATCAGCAAAGAATGTTGATCATCAGTGATACCGGAGCAGGCATGGATTTAAAGGATGAAACTATAAATATGCAACAACACACTCAACCATTTGGCAGTGGTGTGGGGTTAGAGATCGTTAAACAAATATTAACGCGTCATCAAGCTTCTTTTGAGATAGAATCACAAAAAGAAGAAGGGTTTAAAGCCATCATCACATTTGATTCATAATTCATTCACAATTGTTTGATATCATCACATCAGAGGTGATAAGCATGCGCAAGAAACAAATTGGTTTCATGTTGCTTGTGTTTTTCATCGCTGGTGTGTTTTTTTATGGCGTGAGATTTTTAAGACAAACAAATGATATGCGTAATCATCATATGATGCAAGGTTGGATGGCTCCGGTTAGTTTGATTGGTGTGGTTGGTTTGATTTATTTAGTGCTTTACATGAGTGATCAACCAATGCGTCATGATGAATCTTTAAAAACGTTGAAAAAGCGCTACACCAACGATGAGATTGATAAAGATACCTACTTAAACATGAGAAAAACATTGGAGGATACAAAATGAAAACATGGATTGCTGGTGGCATAATTGTATTGGGTTTAGTCACCTTAGGCATTTTTGCTTTGTTAAAGAATGACGATGTGTATGATCAATATGGGTTACATGGGTTAGATGTTGAAGAGATGGTAGCGCAACTTGACGCTCAAACATTAGATCCTGAACGCATCAGTGCAGGCATTTTAGAAACTGAATTGGTGATCACAACTGAAGATGAAGGAACCGTGAGATATCCGGTAAAAGAAGGTCAGTTTTATATTTCGATTGCCCCATATATTGACAATACCCATCCGTGTCACAATCATAATTTAGTGACCTGTCGCAGTGAACTGGCTGGTGAAACCATTGAGGTGGTGGTGCGTACATTAGATGGCGATGTGGTGATTGATGAAACTGTTCAGTTATATGATAACGGTTTTAAAGGCTTTTGGATTCCAGCTGATCAAGAATATAATATCGCTGTTTATTACGATGGTTTGAGTGTTGAGACAACCATTGAAACTTTTGAAGATAGTGGCACATGCATCACTGAACCATTACAGTTGTCTTAATATTGCGTTTTAAAAAAGAAGGGAAACCTTCTTTTTTTTTGCGCTTTATTGATTATTTAGTATAATGAAATCAAAACATAAGGTGATGATGCATATGAGTGATGTGAAAAAAGAAATACAAGTGAAAAGACACACAAGGTTTAACAATGATTTCTTAACGGTTTATGAAGACGATGTGATGTTGCCTAATGGCAAACCTTCATCGCGGGTGGTCGTCTCTCATATTGGGGCTGCGGCTGTGTTACCCATCACCGAAGATGGGGATGTTATTTTAGTGAAACAACATCGCTATGCTGCTTTAGTTGATTCCTTGGAGATGCCAGCTGGAAAAAAAGATAAGGCAAATGAAGAAGGGCTTGTTTGTGCTAAACGTGAATTACTTGAAGAAACAGGCTATGAAGCCGCTCAATATACATACTTAACAACCATCCATTCAGCGATTGGATTTTCAAATGAAACGATTGAACTGTATGTGGCTAAAGGCTTAACAAAAAAGACGATTGATGTGCCTGTTGATGAAGAAGAATTTGTTGAGGTTGTGCGGATGCCAATCAGTGAAGCGAAACAGCGTGTGATTGATGGTGAGATTACGGATGCTAAAACCATCATCACGCTTTTGATGGTAGATTAAATTTTTTTCCGTTATTTCCTATATTTAATGGTATAATGAAAACGTTAAAATGAATGAGGAGCGAGTCTCACATGAATAGACAGATAAAACAGTTCTTCTTGTACATTAAATTACGGTATAAGTTGTTTGTATTTTTAATGATTTTTTGGTTCTTGCTTGCCCTTAATTTTCGGATTGAAACGATTGTGGCTGGGATTGTCATTTGCGGTGTGATCACCGTGGGCTCATACAATGTTTTATACGATGAAGAAGGGTATGTGTACCATTCTATAAAAGTTAGAACCGTATTGGTTTATATGGTATTTTTGTTTTTTGAAATTTTTAAAGCTGCCATTCAGTATGTGTTCAATTTATTGTTCCACCATTATGAACCGGTTGTGTTTGATGTTAAATTAGATGTTGATGACCCTGTGTTAGTCGGGATTATTGCCAATTCGATTACCTTAACACCGGGGACGATTACCATTGATAGTGATTCAGAAACCTTTAGGATTACAGTGCTTACCTTGGCGAAACCTGGCGAAACGGCTGAGAGTCTTGAACGGGCAATTAAAGATAAATTCGAGCCACTCTTAAGAAGGAGTGGTGATATCAAATGACTGTGTTTGAATGGTTTTTAGTGTTGACGCTATTTATGATGATTTTAGCGATTTTTGTCAGTTTCATTAGATTGGTCATTGGTCCAACGATTTGGGACCGGTTATTGATGGTGAACTTAATTAGTGCTAAAGTGGTTATGTTTGTGGCTATTTATGCGATTTATGTCGATAATATCATGTTGTTGGATATTGCGATTTCTTATGGCATCATTGGCTTTTTGACAATCACGTTGTTAAGTAAATACATCATGACAGGGGGGCGAGAAAAATGATTTATATTTCGATAGTTTTACTCGTCATCGCCTGGATTTTCATTATATTTGGAATGGCATCATTGTTTAGAATTAAAAATCTTTATGCGCGCATTTTATCGGCTGCTACGATTGATACGGTTGGGAGTTTAACGATTTTAATAGGATTGCTCATCGCTTCAATCATTTCTCAAGATGAAGCAGGGTTTCACTTTCAATATGACTATGTGATCCGGTTTGTGTTATTGATTGGGTTTTTATTGATAACCAACCCAATCTCATCTCATGTTAACATTCGCAGCGCGTATTTAACCGGTGTACAAGTTAAAACATTAGAACATGAAGAAGATAAGAAACAACGTGAAGAAGAAGCGAGTGAGTTATATGGTTGATTATATTTTAAATTTAACGTTAATCGAAATCACAGCGTATGCCCTTCAGTTTTTGTTGATTTTTATCGCCGTGGCCATTGTCGTGCATAAAAACAATGGGACAATCATTATTTTAATCGCATCTTTTTCACTGGTCACTGCCAGTTTATACATCATCAATAACGCCCCCGATGTGGCGATTGCTGAGGTCGCGATTGGAAGTGCGATTATCCCACTGATTTATGTGATTAGTATATCGAGACAACGTGAGTTTATTGTGCTTGATAAAGCGATGGATGATTTTATCATTAGCGATAATCAAATGACAGGGATTGGCTTTATTTTGCTTAAACGGTTTTCTGATTTTTATCATTTGGAAATTAACATTACCAATGACCCGATGTTAGGAAAAGTTGAATCCGGTCGAGACCAAGTGCTTTTAGAAGAAACCAATGTTGATTTAATTGTGACTAAAGACCCCGATCATGAGGGTGGTTATTTATTAAAAGGAAAAGCTTCTAGCTTATTATTGAATAAACTTGAAACGATGCTTGATGATTACGATAATGTGCGGATGATCAAGTATAAGGATCGTGATATCGGTGAGTAGACGACTATTTTTAATTGCGATGTTAGGGGTCTTGTTTGTTGTGTTTACGTTGTCCATGATTGAACTTGAAAGTCTTTACAATAATTATGGGATGCGTTATTTCTTAAACGAAGGGTTTGATGATACGGGTTCTAGAAACTTAGTGACTGCGATCTTACTTGATTACCGTTTGTTTGACTCGTTGTTTGAAGCTGGCATTTTGTTGATTGCGGTTTCTGGTGTGATTTGGATTTCTAAGCATGATGTTGAAGAGAAAAACGCACAGTTCATGCTTGATAAATACAAAACACCTGATTTGTTTGTGACTTTTTCTAGATTGGTCTATCCATTGATGCTTGCCTTTGGGTTTTATGTCATCATCAACGGTCACGTGTCACCTGGTGGTGGGTTTCAAGGTGGGGCCATTGTCGCTACTGCCATCTTGATTTTGTACTATATTGATGGCAACAAAGAAACCAACATTGGGCTCATTGTAACCATTGAGAAAATTATTTATTTACTGATTATACTATTGGCTTCTTTAAGCTTTTTCACACGTGGTGAGTTTTTCACTAACTTTTTTGTACCAAGTGCAAACCCCGATTTAAAAGCGATTTATTTGGTGCTTTTAAATGTGTTCATAGGCTTTAAAGTAGCACTAGGGCTATGGACGATTTTTACAGCCTTTTTGAAGGAGGGACGCTAAGATGAATCCGATTTTAACTTTTATCGTCATATTGATTGGCTTTTATGGCTTATCAACCAGCGACAACATCATAAAAAGCGTCTTTTGTGTGACCATCATTGAGTCTGGGGTTATTTTATTGTTTTTGAATTTAGGAAATTTTGAAGGCGGCGCCATTCCGATTTTAAATGATCACTTGGTCGATATCGTTGACCCACTGCCTCAAGCATTGATGATCACCACCATCGTCATTGGCTCAACTGTAACCGCGCTGTCGTTAATGTTATGCATTAAAATATTCCATCATTATGGCACCGTAGAATGGGCAGAGGTGTTAAGAAGAGAGGATGTTAAATCATGATTAACATCCCGATTCTTTTAATTTTCTTGCCGGTGGTTACCTCGATTTTGGTGTATTTATTTAAGTGGAAACACATGAATATCGTTGTTTTAGGTTCACAACTTATCTTGACCATTTTGGCCGCAATTTATTTCGGCCATTTTTATGGGCAGTTTGAACACACGCATTTGGTCTTAGGTGGCTGGGATCACCGGATCGGCATTTCCTTGGCCAATGATGAACTCTCGATGTCGTTTATCTTCTTAAGTATTTTCACTTGGTGGATGGTACTTGCCTACACGTTTAAATACGGAAAAACAGACCACACATTTTTATTTTTTCTTGTGTTTTTACAAGGCGTCTTTTTAGGGTTACTTCAGTCCAACGATTTGTTTAACTTGTTTGTGTTTTTAGAGTTAACCACCATCATTGTCACGATTTTAATTGCTTATAAAAAACGTGGTGAGTCATTCCGCGCAGCGATTTATTACATTTTACTGAATACCAGTGGTGTGCTGTTGTTTTTAATTGGGATTATACTGATTTATTTCACATTTGGTACCATTAATATTGTCTATCTTCACGAAACCTTAACGCCCGGTGATGATACGATGGTGCTAAGGTTATCGTATATTTTATTGATGGCTGGTATTAGTGTTAAATCGGCACTATTTCCAGTTTTTACATGGCTGCCAAAAGCCCACGGGGCTGCACAAAGTGCGATTAGTGCTCTTTTATCAGGGTTGGTGGTTAAAGGCGGCATCTATTTGTTTTTTAGAATGAACTTCTTATACGATAACGTTGGCATTCATTACGGTGATTTCTTTTACTGGGTTGGCGCTTTGACCGCTGTGGTTGGGGTGATGTTTGCTTTATCTCAAAAAGACATCAAACAAATCCTTGCTTTTCACACCGTCTCCCAAATTGGGATCATCATGATGGGCTTATCCTCAAGCGATGCCAACACGTTTTATGGTGGGGTTTTACACACGTTTAACCATGCGTTTTTCAAAAGCTTACTCTTTTTAGGTGCTGGTGTCATCATTCAAGTATACAGGACGAAAAAAGTCACAGAGATACGAGGGGTCATGCGTTCAATGCCTGTGGTTAGTGTTTTTATGATCATTGGGATGTTATCGATTACCGGTGCCCCATTTTTTAACGGATTTATCTCTAAATCGATCATCAAATATGGCATTGAAGATTCAACCATTCGCTATTGGATTTTATTTGCCGTTAATATCGGGACAGCCACCTCGTTTATAAAAATGTCACAGATTTTCTTTGGACCTAGAACGGTGTCTTATCCCATTAAAAACATGGCCCAAAATTTTGCCTTATTCGGGTTTGCCCTTGGTTGTATTACCCTAGGTAATTTTTATATTCCTTTTACCGAAAGTTTCTTCGGCATTGCCTATGACCAAGAATTTATTCATGTGGGTGCCTTCATTGATTATGCGGTTACCCTAGGCCTTGGTTTTATGCTGTATCATTTTGTGATTTCTAAGGATTATAAACCCATCCAAAACATTCGTAACTTTAAACTATCCTTTGAATCAGCTAACTATGTGTTCATCATTTATATCGTTGTGATGGTGACATACTTTATCTGGTTATAAAAAAAGATTTCGCGTTTGCGAAATCTTTATTTTTTTAGCGGTATTTCTTACTACGTCTTTTTGCTTGTGAGAATTTGATGTTATAGCTTGCTAATAGATTCGTAAACCTTGACATGTGTGTTTCTTTAGCTTGTTTGCTTAACGTACTGTCAATTCTTGTGCCGATTTCATAATACGTTTTACCACGGTGAGAAATTTTATCAAAAAAGATATCTATCTCTTGATAAGGAGCGGTAATTCGGTTCACACGAATCATATTTACGTTTTTAACATGACCACCATGTATTGAGTTTAAGTCCTTAATTTCACCCTCTGGTAACTGATTGTTATACACAAGCAGTCGCATTTGTTTTTCAGATAAGGTTTGTGAATACTCAAGATAGGTATTGGGGTCTATTGTAGGGATCTTTAGGGTCAAATGATAACTAACCGCGTTTTCTTTGCGAACGGTTCTCAACCTTAAAGTGATGTCTCTTTCTGCTAAAGAATACTCCGGGGTATCGAAGTAATAATTAAAATGAATGTCTTTGGTATCTTCAAACTGAACCATGAGATAATCCATGATTTCATGACATTGAGCTTTAGATAGTTCATGTCTTAATTCGCGGTCTAGTTTACGTGTTTTTCTAGCCATATAATCGCCCTCCTTACAATAAACATTATACACGATATCATGGGGATATGTCTAAAAATACTTTAAATTATGCAGATTTGTGGTGCGTGTGTTAAAATATGACTAGGAGATGATGCGTATGCGATTTTTAGATTTTGAGAAGACTGACCTTGATGCTAAAACCATCGCTGAATTGCTTGTTTCTGCGGATGAAATTCTTTATACCATCCAATTTGGAACAAAAGAAAATGCAATTGAAATGTTAGCTGAGATGGTTCAATCTTCTGGTGATTTGCAACATATTTATCAAAAACCGTATTTAAAATGTGTGTATGATGGTGATGATTTTATTGGTGTGGTTATCACGTATTTAGGTAAACAACAACCCGCCTTAGAAAGCCATACACGCCGGTTGTTTATTAAAAAGATTGGCATCAAACGATTAATCAAACGTTTACTTGCTTATCGTAAAGTTAAGCGCGTGCTAAAAATTGACATGCCTGATGATGCGTTGTATGTGTATACGTTGGTCATCAACGAAAAACACCGTTTATCGGGGTACGGCGAACAAATATTAGATCATTTCCATCAAGACCACCCAGATCTTTACTTACATGTCAATTATAAAAACACTGAAGCGATCCGTTTTTATGAAAAACTCGGTTTTGAAAAAGTGGATGAATATTATGATTGCTATAAAAGTGCACCGGTTGGATCGCTCGTTTTTAAACGACACAAAGAAGCCATGCGAGACGCATCATGAATGTGCGCTATGCCTTTGAACGTGTCAATGCCTTAAACAGCATTGAAGACGCCATTTTTAAAGCAACCAGCACCTTGATGTTATCAGGGGTGTTTTCTTCGATGTACTTAATTGATGTTTTACAAGAAATGACACAATCAGGCGCCTATATGCATATCACAGAACATACGATGTTATGTCATGCTCGGCCGAATGAGCATGTTAAAGAACCCTTTGTTGCTTATTTACATGTCTCAAAGCCAATCATGTACGAACAAGATCCCATCAACCATATTTTTGTGATTGGCGCATCAAGTAATGCTATGCACATGCAGCTTTTATCAAGGGTGTCGCATTATATATCTACACATGAACGCTATGACGCGTTAAGCCTGGCAGAAACGTTTAAAGAGCCATTAGAGGATGCATGAGATGGAATCGATTAATATTAATGACACCGTCCATAAAATCATTGAACAACACCCAACGTTTAAAGCGGTATTGATAGAAGCGGGATTCGATAAAATCATGAAAAAGGGTATGCTTGAATCCGTTGGACGTGTCACCCCATTAAAACATGGCATAAAAATTAAAAAAGTGTCGTTAACCGACCTTCAAATCATCGCCAATAAACATGGTTTTTATTTAAGTGAAACCAAACGCTAACAGAGATGTTCGCATCTTTGTTTTTTGTTTACAAAACAGTATTTAAACACGTTAAGACTTAAAATATAATTATGTGTGTTCTAATTTGTTTTTGGCCTGTTTTTGGTAAGATATGATTGGAAAGGAAGTGTTTTAATGAGTGAGTTGATCAACAACCAATCAAAACAAAAACAAGCGGCATTAAAATCGTTGATTAAGCGACTGCATGAGGGGGAGTCGTTTGAAACAGTCAAGCAAGATTTTGAGGCCTCTTTTCAAGATGTGACCACCGAAGAAATCACACAAATGGAAGCTGCTTTGGTTGAAGAAGGCATGCCTGTTGAAGAGATTCAACGGTTATGTGATGTTCATGCTAAGGTGCTTGGTGGCTCTGTTTCTGATATACACGGGGGACCTGATTTAACAGAAGAAAAAGGGCACCCCTTAGAAGTTTTAAAAACAGAAAATGACCGCCTTGAACAATTAATCTCTGAAGAAATCATGCCTTATCTTGAACAAGAAGGCAATCAAGCTTTACTGATGCTTAGGGTTGGCTTAGACCGGTTGATGGATGTAAAAGTTCATTATAACCGTAAAGAACAACTGTTTTTCCCATATTTAGAGAAAAAAGGCATCACCACACCGCCGAAGGTTATGTGGGGTGTTGATGATGAGATTAGAGATAAGTTAAACGCGTTAAAGGCACGTTTAAGCGAAGTCGATGTGACGGTACCACTGATTAAAGATGAGCTGTTATCTGTCATCCATGACGTGCAGGAAATGGTGTTTAAAGAAAACCACATTTTAATACCGTTATTAAAAGAGAAGTTGAATCTAGTGAATTTTATCGATATTGCTGATGCCAGTGATGAGATGGGTTATGTTTTAGATGTGAAACCAGCACAATCGTTTCGGGGTGGTGTTGCTTCAAAAAAAGAAGATGACAACGTACTTAAAGACGATCAAGTTGTTTTTGATGCAGGCTCACTTAGTGTTGAAACGGTTAATGCCATGTTAAACACTTTACCACTTGATATGACGTTTGTTGATAAGGACGGTCATGTGCGTTATTTCACCCAAGGGAAGGAACGTATCTTCGATAGACCTAAAACGATTTTAGGACGGCATGTTAATATGTGTCACCCACCATCAAGTGTCGATGTTGTTGAAAAGATTGTCAATAATTTTAAATCAGGAAAAAAAGATCATGAGGACTTTTGGATCAACATGAGAGGTCGGATGATTCATATTCGTTATTTTGCCGTTAGAAATAAACAAGGAGAGTATTTAGGAACCCTTGAGATGACACAAGACATCACAGGTATTAAAGCTTTAGAGGGTGAAAAAAGGCTGATGGATGATGTGGATTAAAAAGGCAGTATACATCTTCTTAGGCACGCTATTTATGGGGCTTGGCCTGTTAGGGATTGTTTTACCGTTATTGCCCACCACACCGATGTTGTTGTTAACCGCGTATTTTTATGCAAAAGGGTCTAAGAGATTTCATGTTTGGTTTACCCATACATGGCTTTATCGGCGATATTTGAAAAATTTTGCTGAGCAAAAAGCGATGACACGCAGGGGGAAATGGAAATTGATGCTCATCGTTGATGTGATGATTTTACCACCCTTTCTCATGGCCCCATCCACATGGATGCGGGTCGTGATTATCATGGTTGTGCTAATTAAATATATTTACTTTTTTACCGTTGTTAAAACGCTGCCTGCAGTAAAAAAGACCGTTGATGTCGTTTGACAAAAACGGTCTTTTTTTGTTACATAGATTGTTTTAATAGGGTTTGATACGCTTTAGCGTTTTCTTCAATGTGTGTTTTTTCCTCAGGCTTTAAATCGCGAACATATGTTGCAGGATTGCCTAACCATAAGGTGCCGCTTTTAACGATTTTGCCAGGTGGCACCACACTGCCAGCGCCAACCATCGCATAAGATTCAACCACCGCTTTATTTAAAATAATTGCACCCATGCCGATGAGGGCATTATCATGAATGGTGGCGGCGTGGATGATGGCGCTGTGTCCAATGGTAACGTTTTGTCCGATGTTGGTTGGTTGATTGGTGTCGGTGTGAATGACGGTGTTATCTTGGATGTTGCTACCATCACCAATGGTAACACGGTCCATATCAGCACGAATGGTAACGTTATACCAAATGCCAACGTTTGCGCCTGTTATAATATCACCTATTAACTGTGCGCCTTTAAACGCATGGGCATGCTTTCCTAGTACTGGGATTTTGCCTTGAAATGAGATCATGGGTTCACGTCCTTTAATATTGATTTTAAGGTTTCATCATCTACGTCCAATGACCGCCATAAGTAAGCCGCGGCAGTGGAACCATAGGGTGAAAATCGTTGGATGAATGCTGGCATGTCTTCTTTTTGAACGCCATATAATTTTTTAAGGGCATTCACAATGGCGATGTCTTTTAACGATAAAACATCAGGATCGTTTAAAGCCACAAACTTAAACATATCTAACGACCAGGGTCCGATGCCTTTGACACTTAGCAATGTCTGTTCAATGGTTTCATGGTCCATGGTTTTTAAGGCATCAAAATCGATGTTGCTATTGGCAAGGCGTTTGATGGTTTGTGCTTTCATCTTAGAGAGTCCGGTGGCTTTCATCTGCTCAATATCGACGGTTTTAAAGGTGTCTTTTGTGATTGGGTTAAACGTTTTTTTAAACCGTTTCATAATCGCTGCCTTTGCTTTTTCACTGATCTGTTGGCCAATGATAATATCAACAAGGGCTTCAAAAGGATCTTTAATGTGATACTCATCGGGTTCTAAGTGTTTGATTAGGGCACGCATGACATCATCACGCATAGCCAGTTCTTTTTTTGCTTTTTCGGAAAATTTCATTATCATAATATCACCAAACCCATTATAACATAGTCTTTTGTATGCTATAATATTAAAGACTGGAGTGATGCAAATGACAGAATTATTCACCCTAGCCATCATGGTTATCATTGGTGGTGTGATTGGGTATAGTACAAATAAAGTTGCTGTTAAAATGTTGTTTAGACCGCATAAACCAATTAAATTAGGTCTCTTTACATTACAAGGGGTGTTGCCAAAACGTAAAGCACAGTTAGCTTTATCGGTTGGTGAAACCATTGAACAGGCATTATTAGATTCTGATGATATTTATAACGCGTTACTGTCTGATAATACAAGAGCCAAGTTTAAAGCGATGCTACAAGAAACCTTAACAAAAAAAATTAAGTTATTTTTGCCTTCGCTTTTTAAAACGATGATTGGTGATGAGTTAGATGGTATGATTCAATCGTTTGTCGATAAAGAAGGCGATCATGTGATTGATAAAATTGTTGAACAAATCAAAGAGGCATCAAAAGACGATTTGAGCATTCAAGCTATTGTTGAAAAGAAAGTGCTCGCGCTGGATTTAGATGAATTTGAAACGATGGTTAAAGCTTTGGTACACCGTGAATTAAAACATATCGAATTGGTTGGACTTGTCTTAGGGTCTTTCATCGGTTTATTACAGTTTTTAGTCACATGGGTTATCTTATAATCACAAACATCTTAGGGGGATTTTTATGCGTCCATATAAACACCACATGCCGGTTGACTTAACAGTTGGAAGGGGCATATTACATCAAAAGAAGCGGTATAAATTACCGTATTCTCATGTGTTATTGGTGGTTAAAGAAGCACTTGATGAAACCTTAAAAAAGACATTAGACATGGTCATCGAACAGTTAAAACAACAAAAAATAAGTGTGACTACATTTGCCAATGTCTCACATCCGTTACAAAAAAAGCATGTGTTAACTGTGATTGATTTAGCTAAAACACACGATGTTGATGCGGTGATGGCCTTTGGTGGTGGCAAAACCATGGATTTAGCAAAGCTGGTGTCACGCTTTAAACTAGAAGATCCATCTTTGTTAGATGCCTGGTTAAATTCTTATACACGCCCACCTTTTGAACATGAGCGTTTGCCTTTGATTATGATGCCCACAACGTTTAACATTGCCTCGGGTGTTTCTAATAAAGCTTTTATTCATCAAGAGAATAAACAACAGTACTTTCGTTTTAAAGATCAATCGCTATTCCCAGATCAAACATGGCTAGATTTATCGTGTTTTGAAACGCATAAGGACCAAGGTTACATTGAAACGTTTTTGAACATGTTTTTAAGGGGTGTAGAGTTGTTGTTAGACCCCTATGTAAATACACACGAACAAGAAATCGTGTCTATGGCATTATCACATTTAATCGAACACGGGGTCTATGTCAGTGAAGATAACCGGCCTCAAGAGCATCTTGCTTATGTTATGTACGGGTTTTTGATGATAGCTAGTCGCTATATACCAAAAACAAAACTACCTTTACATCAAATATCGGATGCGATAGAAGGGTATCATGAAAGCTTACCTTATAGCGCGTTTTTAGCTCAAGGCGTTTTGCCTTATTTGTCTGTTCGTTTATCATCATGTAAAACCGTTGATAAGCTTAAAGCGTTATTTGAGCATACAGTCTACCACAACAACAATCTGTATGTTGCCTTTGAAAACTTTTTTAATCATTTAAGCCGCCCAAGCATCAACTTAAAACAACACGGCGTTGATTTGGCACTTGTGAGTGATTACATCATTCATTTAAAAACCG
Source organism: Mollicutes bacterium (assembly GCA_003559585.1). Classification (GTDB taxonomy): domain Bacteria; phylum Bacillota_I; class Bacilli_A; order Izemoplasmatales; family Izemoplasmataceae; genus B1SED10-225. The sequence goes on from PWKX01000040.1 coordinate 18,953, forward strand.
TGTTTCCGTACTTTGAATCACTCAGTGATGAGGCCATATATACCATCATTGAACAAACATTATTGTCATAAGGAGATAAACATGCGTTTTATTCATACGGCTGACCAACATTTGTTTGCACCACTAAAAACCGCACGATTCAGTGATAAACAGCAACACAAACAACGTGTTTATGAGTTTAGAGACACGTTTTATCGCTTGTTAGAATACGCAAAAACAAAAGACATTGATCTTTTGTTTTTAGCCGGAGATTTATTTGATCACAGCATCATCAATATCGAAGAAGTGCGGCGTATGTTTGAACGTTTATCTGCGTTGAGCGCGGAAGTTTTTTTATTGATAGGCAATCATGATACCTTTTTACATCAAACCGCCTATCAACACTTATTAAAGACCTACGACATCCATACTTTTTCAAAAGATGCCCCTGCAGTTCATCTTAAGGATGTTTCTGTTTACGGCATTAACACCGCAGATTTTAATCAAGCTCATTTAAACCATGTGGCATCAAACATAGACACATCCAAATCAAATGTGCTTTTGTTACACGGCGATGTGATGAATTCAGAAGATGATTATTATTTATGCACCGTTGAAGCTTTAAAGCGGTTAGACTTTGATTATATCGCACTTGGCCATATCCATAAACATCAGTTTTTAGCTGACCATATTGCTTATGCGGGTAATTTAGAACCACTGGATTTTTCTGAAACCAATCAAAAAGGGTTTATTGAAGGCACGTTAAAAAAACAAGCATGTCAGGCTGATTTTATACCGTTTAACAAACGCAGCTATAAAATCAAAAGCTTAACCATTCATGATGCGATGCGTCTAGATGACATTGCCCATGATATTAAGGCGTTGTTTAGAGAACAAGATAGATTTCAACACTTTATCCGTGTGATATTAAAAGGCAAACGCCATGAAAGTCTAACGCTCGATTTAAAGGCATTAAAGGCGGCCTTAAGTGATGACTTTTATTACTTAGATATCAAAGATGAGACCCGTTCTACTTTGAACTTAGACAGACTCAAAAAAGATTATAAAGACACCGTGATTGAGACAATCATCACGATGTATGAATCTAAAAAGTCGAAAAATGATGCGGATGAAAAAGCACTTTATATAGCCTTATCAACCTTGCTTTATGGTAAGGAGGGCGTGCAATGATTATCAAACAACTCACCTTAGAAGCCTTCGGTAAATTTAAACAAAAAACCATCGATTTAAGCACGGGTCTACACATCATTGAAGGCTTAAATGAAAGTGGTAAAACCACCATTCACGCTTTTATAGAAGGCATGCTTTATGGGTTTTTTAAACCTGGAGCATCACGTAAAACATATTTAGATAGTTGGGAAAAGTTTAAGCCCAAAAAAGGCTCAGCCTATCAAGGGAATATGATTGTTTCACATCAAAAGACAACCTACCGGATCGAACGTGATTTTAGAAAACGAGGCGGCTATCTTAAATTGTTTAACGAACAAACCGGTCAAGACTTAACTGAACAGTTTGATGTGGATAACACCACCAAACAAATTGATTTAGGGTTGTTGTTTGACATGCCTTATGGGTTATACACCAATACGCTTTCTGTCTCAGAAAGTGATCGAGCGTTAAACGGACAAGCTGAAGATGACTTAATTAGACGCTTACAAAACTTAAATAGTTCTGCTTTAGAAACGGTCTCTACAGACCGTGCGATTAAACACATTGATCAAACCTTAAAAGAAGAGATTGGAACTGACAATGCGCGAACCAAACCCTACGCCAAAGCGAAAGCTGATTTAGCGGCGCTAGAAACAGAAAAAGAAGAAGCTCTAGCGCATCATCAATCGTTACTTACGCTAAAAACAGCCTTAGATGAAACAAAAGATAACCACCAAAAGTTGTTAAAAGAAGAAGCGTCCCTTAAAGAAACCTTAAAGCAACATCAAAACACCTTGAAAAAACAAACCTTAAACGATATCATTCACACTGTATCTAGCTTGAATGTGGTGCGTGAAGATGATGCTTTTAAACAAGTAACAGCCTTTTTAAAGACGTGTAAACAACACGACAGTTTGTTTGAATCGTTAGATACACGCCACCAAACCTTAAACGATGCACAAAAAGAAATCGCCATGCTTCAAACCAACATTGAACAAGAAAACAACACCATCAATGATCGTGAGTATGAGCATATCAA
>PWKX01000031.1 GCA_003559585.1 Mollicutes bacterium
GCCCCAAGAATGTTTAACGCATACGATTGCGGGATGAATTGTTCTGGTCTGATGGTTACCGGTGGAAAAAACCGGTTTAAAAACGCCACGTTCATATTCATAATTCCGAGTAGAATTAAGATGATACCAAGCGTTAAAATTTGTTTACTTACAATGCTAGCTTTTGCTGCAGGGCGAATGAATAATTTGTCAATAACCACACCGGTTATGAATGCTGTCACAAGCGCAATGATCATAGACAAAAACACATTTAACCCAATGGTCACAGAAAAGTAAGCAGCGATATAGGCATTAAACGTTCCAATTGAACCTTGTGCAAAGTTAGTCGCTTTACTGGTTCTAAAGATTAACACAATCCCTAAGGTTGCTAGGGCAACAATGCTACCCAACCTTAAAGAGTTAAATAAGATTTGAATCACCGTTGCTGCGTTCATGAAGCATCACCCCACTGAATGATCGATGCGCCCCATACATATCCAATACCAGCTGCAATCAAACCAATGGTAGAACCATCTTTGATTTTGCCAGATTCAACGCCTAAATGTAGCGATAATATTTGGTCAAGTTGACCCATATGACCGTAATCTTCTAAATAAGTGGTTTGTTGTTCACTAAGACCGAGCGCATCAAGCATGCCTAAATGGCCAGAACGCTTAATATGTAAAATCGCCAGATAATCAAGGTCTTGTCTTGTTTTACCCGATTTTTCAAGCGCGCGGTCAATGCATTCGAACCAGTTATCCATCGAGACCTCATTTAAGCGGTCTTTCATTTTTTTCGGTTCCATCAATCGCAACGATTTATACGCTTCATGTAGGTTGTCTTTTGTGATCGGGTTTTTCGTCCCACCAATCTCAACGCCTGCGGTACGCGCGAGCGTACCGTCGGCTTTGACATGAGAATCAAGGAGGAGATTTCTATGAAGGTGCTTCTTTAATAGGATGGCGCCGCCACCCGCGGATAAGTTATACATCATCGACATGTTTGGATCGCTAAAATCAACAAAATCACCATTGCGGTACCCGCCAACAATTAAGACGGTGTTGATATCATCATCAGCCATCATCATATCTTTGGCCATTTTAAAGGCTGATAAGCACGTGGCACACCGGTTTTGTAGATCGATGCCCCATGCATTCATAGCCCCAATGGCACCTTGTACATAAAGGGCGCTGGTGGTAAGTGGGTATTCTTTCCACTCCTCACCAATGTCTAATATTAAATCAATGTCCATTGGGTCAATCTTTGCCTTTTCAATGGCTTGTTTAGCTGCTTTTACAGCCATTTCTTGTGTGCCGTCTTCTTCTGATGGCACATATATCTTATGTATACCCAGCTTTTTTGTCACGTTTTCCGCTGTCCAATTACCGCCTGTTTTAGCGGCAATATCTTCAGCGCTCATCGTTTGCTTGGGTAAGTAAATGCCAGTGCTTAAAACACCAACATTAGGTTTATTTACCATTGTGATCACTCCTTGGGTTTATAAGCGCATGCCACCGTTGACACTTAGGACATGGCCTGTGATGTAGCTTGATTCATCTGAGGCTAAGAAAACAGCTGCATCAGCGATTTCTTTTGGTTCACCCAGTCTTTTTAACATGGTCATACCAGCAAATTTATCCAATAAATCTTGTGGTACTGTTTTTAAAATATCGGTCATGATATACCCAGGGGCAATCGCGTTGACACGTACAGGTGTGCCTTTTCTTGCAAATTCTTTTGCCCAAGTTTTCGCTAAGCCAATCACACCAGCTTTGGTCGCGGCATAGTTGGCTTGACCGATGTTGCCAAATTCCCCAACAACCGAACTAATATTAAGGATAGAACCCCCACCAATGGTTTCCATTTGTGGGCCAATTAATCTGGTTAAGTTAAAAACACCTTTAAGGTTAACATCCATCACGAGTTGCCAATCTTCATCGGTCATCTTACGTGTCATGGCATCTCTTGTGATGCCAGCGTTGTTGATTAAAATATCAATTTGACCGTATTCTTTAATGATCTCATCATAAAAGGCTTGCACAGCTTTTGTGTCTGTGACATCTAATGTTTTGCCAATCACTTGATTTTTTTCATAGGTTAAAGCTTTCATATCAACCGCAATGACCGTTGCGCCTTCATCAGCAAAACGTTCTGCCATCGCTTGACCTAGTCCTTGTGCGCCACCGGTAATGACGGCTACTTTTTCTTTTAATCTCATTGTTATTGACCCTCCGTATTTTTTAATATGACCGCTGTGCCCATGCCGCCACCAATACATAGTGAGGCTAAACCTAGCGATTTATTTGCTTTTTTCATTTCATGGATCAACGTAACCATGATGCGGTTCCCTGAGGCACCAACCGGGTGACCAAGCGCAATCGCACCACCGTTGACATTGGTTTTTGCCATCATGTCAGCTTGTGAGACGCCATATGCTTGTTCTAAATCATGGAATACACCTAAACTTTGTGCAGCAAACGCTTCATTTAATTCTAATAACTCTAAATCTTTAAACGATAACTTCGTGTGTTTCAACGCCGCATCAATCGCTGGGACAGGTCCTAAGCCCATCACATCTGGTTCTACACCGCCTTGGCCAATGCCCACAACCTCAGCGATCGGTGTTAAATCATACTTTTTAAGCGCCGCTTCACTGACAATCATCATAAATGATGCGCCATCATTAATGCCTGAGGCATTCCCAGCTGTCACAGAACCATCCTTTTTAAAGGCTGGGCGTAACTTAGCAAGCGATGCTTCATCGCTTTGTCTGTTTAGATGTTCATCTTGGTCAAAGATGATATCTCCCTTGCGTGTTTTAACGGTAAAAGGCACAATTTCATCTTTAAACTTACCAGCATCTTGAGCTTGTGCTGCACGGCGTTGAGACTCAGCACTAAACGCATCTTGTGCTTCTCTTGTTAAACCGTATTTATCCACAATATTCTCAGCGGTAATACCCATATGCATTGGCTTAAACGCGTCCATTAACGCATCATCAATCATATGATCTTTCATCGTAAAACCACCCATTTTAATGCCTTTTCTTGTTTTATCCGGCATTAAATAAGGGGCTTTTGACATCGATTCAACCCCACCAGCAATCACCACATGGTGCATGCCGGCTTTAATCGATGTATAGGCCTGCATGACGGTTTTCATCCCTGAACCACAGACCATGTTAATCGCATAAGCAGGCACACTCACAGGCACCCCAGCTTTAATCGAAATTTGTCTGGCTAAACCTTGACCTAACCCAGCTGGTAAAATGTTACCAACCACCACTTCATCAATCACCGATGGGTCAAGTTTTGCTTCTTCAATCATTGTTTTTAAAACATGAGCACCATACTCAGCTGGATGGGTATCTGCTAAAGACCCCAAAAACCGACCAATCGCGGTACGTTTTGCTTGAACAACATAAACTTTAGACATACATAAAACCTCCTACTAATATAATATCTATTGCCAATTGTATATGTATCGTATATACTAACAGTACATGAACAGGTGTTCATTAACTGAATATATATTCATAAACTGAATAGATATTCACATTATAGCTTAAAACGCTTACACTGTCAATGTATACAATTATCATTTATATTTTATAAAAATAGGGTATAATATATGCGTTCAGGAGGAATCCATATGCAAGATCACTCAATAGAAACCCCCACGACCCGCAATGCAAAAAACACATTTGAAGTGATAGAAAAAGCAGCCATCAAGCTGTTTTATAAGCGTGGCTATCACGGCACCACCGTCAAAGACATCACCGCTGAGGCTGGGGTGGCTGCTGGTACGTTTTATTTATACTTTCCTTCAAAAATAGCGCTTTACAAACACATTTTATCTAATTTTTCTCACAACATCCGCAAACACATCGCCGAACAAGTTCGCTCAAAGGATACACGCATTGAAAAAGAACGGGCTGGGATTAAAGCCTTCATTTATTACGCACAAAAAAACCCAGAAATGTACAACATCATCTGGGAGTCTTTATACATCGACCGCGCGTTATTTAAAGATTACTATGAATCGTTTGCCGTCCGTTATGTTAACGGTTTAGAAGCCGCCAAACAAAACGGGGAGATGCGCCCTTTAGATAGTGAAGTTGTGTCTTTTATTTTAATGGGCATCACCAATTTCATCGGTTTAAAAGTCGTCTTTGACCTCGGTGAAAACAACACCGATGTCGATCACATCGTCGATGTGATTATGGAAGTCATTAAGCACGGATTATTTAAGTAACCTACGCGTTCATCCTTTACCTTAAGAAAAACCGGACCTATGTCCGGTTTTTTTCATTTAATTAAGACGTACAAACGACATCTAACTGCTTGAATCATTTCAACCATACGCCCAATAAAGCTAAACATCATCGACGACTATGTGGTGTTATGGCATTTAAAATCGCTATTGAATGGCTATAGTTGAATAAAAACGCGGTTAATCTGCTAAATCATCTATGTGTTGAAATGGTGCGACAACCTCGTAGTAAGATACATCATTTGACCGTTGCAGTTGTAAAAGTGACATGGTTTGTGTCCCTAAGCGTTTACCGTTTGAAAAATCAACCGGACTTCCAAGGGCATAGTCGAATATCTCAGCTTCCATGTTGTCAATGAATGCTTCCCAGGTGATAATGTCCTCATCGTTAAAACGACTCATCGCTTCAACAAAAGTCATGGCCGCAATCCACCCCTTCATGGCAACCATATCGTTTAGATAAGCTTCATCAATTTCTGCTTGGAACAATAGATAAGCCTCATTATCATTGCCACCCGTTTCATCAAACCAGTTAATCCAAGAAGTGGTATAAACATCAAATTGTTCTAAAACATCGTAAACACTATCTATAAAAGATGAATAGATATTAGTAGATGCGGTTAACACTGGTTGCTGATTGCCGTGTGCTAATAATGCTAATAAAGCGCTTTGTGCTGATAATGGGTTCATCCCTAAGATGATGATATCAACATCAGCTTCAATCATGCTTAAGGCTTCTTCTAAGTAATCCTCATCATATTCAGCTGATACAGAAACGATTTCAATATCATGTTTAGCTGCCTCAGCCTCTACGCCAGCTTTCATTTCAACCCCAATATTATTATAACTATATATAAAACCGATTTTTGTTGCTTCAAAGTATGTATGAGCACGCGCGACCATCATGCGACCTTCAAGGTCATAGGTTGGTTGAAATGGAAAACTTGCTCGTTCGCCATCTCTAGCGTTTTCATTTGAAACATAGGACGTACTCGTATCGTAGTATATGCGTGGTATACTCAAATAATTAAGTTCATCTTCCGCAAAAACGCTTGACGGTCCAAATGGACCAACCAGCGCGAAAACTTCATGTTCTTCAATTAAACGGTATGCTGCCCTTAAATTTTCATTACCATCAAAAATATCACCATTTTCATGAATTAACTCAATATGACGGCCACATACACCTCCGTTGCGGTTAATCATGTCGAAGTATGCTTCCATACCAGCCACAAACGGTTGTCCGATATAACCAAGGAAACCCTCTGTAACAGTGGTGTTACCAACATAGATGGTATCATCTGTAATCCCTTGTGCCCATTTAATCTCTTCATGGTAAACAGCTTTTAAGTTTAAAGATTTTTCTGCGATAAACGTGTGGGTTATATTGGTGGTAAATGTTTCACTAGTATCAATGTTTAACCAGTGGGTAAAGGTGTAATCCTCTACATGATTTGTCACAATCTCAACTTCGCTGTCGATCAAAACAGTGGATTCTGGTTGAACCAAAGGTTGAGCGGTTTCTAAGTTTGAGCTAACGGTGATGGTGATCATCTCATCTGGTTCTTCTTGTGTGTTCTCATCTGGTTCTTCTTGTGTGTTCTCATCTGGTTCAGGTTGATCACTTGAGGTGTTGTCAGTTTGACACGCGGTTAAAGTCATGATTAATAAAAAAACGGTGATACCAACAATGA
>PWKX01000018.1 GCA_003559585.1 Mollicutes bacterium
ATAAATCCATATTCTAATACATCCTCAACCTTCTTGAATGTCTCTCTCGCAGTTACTACCATGCGAGTGAGTTCCTTTGGTTCAAGAGGCTCAAACTCAGCATTTGAGTTGTACCTAACGCATAGAACTCCATCGATAATTTTTTCTTCATAATACATCCTCTGCCTCCTTGATTTTCACTCCCTCCCCCTGTTCTTTGCCCGGTACTTCACTCGGTCCGCGATCATCATGCAGTAGTTAGCTATGTCCGCACACTCCATGGCTATATCCTCTCCTGACCCTTCGAGCAGGATCTCATCCTCCAGCTCTTCCATCTCGGCCATCATGAGGTCCTTGAGCACCAGGAGGTTCGTGCCTTCCCAGCAGCGCTTGTGGCCGTTCTCCTCAAGCTTCCGCTCCATGTCCTTTGCAAACAACCGAATAGACTTTCTCACCTTTTCCATTGTACCTCCACCATCTCGTCGATCCACCATTCGACTCCTTCGTGCCTGATCGGCAGCTCTTTTTCCACCAGCCGCCGGATCACCGACCTGTCGATGCCAAAGTGCCTGGATGCTTCGCTGACCGACGGAAACTTAAGCACCCTGCACGAACTTATTGCTATGATCTCAGTTCCTTGGCGCATTCAGTCTCCTTAGAATGGGATGTCGTCAGTGAAGTCCTGCTGCTCTGGCTCTGGTGCAGGCTTTTGCTCGGGTTTCCATGTGTCGACGGTCACGGTATGCGTGTTTCCCCGGTCATCCGGCTGTTTCATCTTGCTGACGTTCAAATTGGCGTACGTTTTGCCATTTCTCGCCTGCTGCTGGTGTTCTTCCGGTATTTCACTCAAGCACAAGTTCAGCTTCATGAATTTTCCGTACTTGCCCTCGATGACTTTTCCTTTTCCGCAATAGAGTTTTTCACTCATGATCTCCTCCAGTTCTTTCCGTCCATGTGAATCAACTTTCCATCTTCAATAATTCGGTCGAATGAGCTGATGCCGATTACCTCAATCAGTTCTTCTTTCCCGCTGTTGGTTATCAGCACGGTCGGAAGCATTTCGTTGTATCGGTGATTGATGAGCCGGTACAAGGCAATGAACTCAGTCTGTGATCCGTATCGCTTGTCGATCTCGTCGATGACCAAGTACGGGCAGGAGTAGTAGGGTTTGTAGTCCTGCCTGCCTGTTGAAAATTCCTGCTTCACCAGTGCAAAGAAATCTGCTGCCAGGATATACCGGGCATCGTTTCCCTGCTCGATCTGATGTCGTACGGCAGCATAGGCAAGATGCGTTTTCCCTGTTCCGTTGGGTCCGTAGAGAATAGATGATCCGCCCGCTTCCATGTGATCGATTATGCTGGGCTTGTCTGTGACGAAGCTCTCAAAGGTGCAGGACTTATAGCGTGGGGGGATAAATCTGATTCTCTCATCTGCAAGCTGCTGCTGCTGGCGTCGCTCGATCTCGATGACCTTCTGCTCGTAATCTTCAACCTCAGCATCCCTAGGGATAATAGTTGCAAGCAAGTCTGCCGGTTTTTTATATTTCATCTACTCCCTCCATGTCAGCTTCCCAGCTGTTAATGTCGGACTTCATGCCGGTCTTCGATTTACGGTCGAACTGCTTTGAGTTTTTCTTCCACGTACGCACCGCTGCCTTCCAGTCCTTCATCTTGACTTTCCCTGCCATCCAACCCCGCTGTTCGTAGTAGTCGATGAAGGCATCTGGGTCCATCTGGTCGTAGCCGACGCTGACCGCGTACTTCATCAACTCGTCTTTGGTTGGAGGAATGAACTTCTTTGAAGGATTTTTGGGAGCGGGGGGTGATTTATCACCCTCTCTCTCTTTACTAAATTCAGAATCAGAATCAGAATCAAGATCAGAATCAGAATCAAGATCTTTTTCTTTTTTATAAAAGGAAGTATCAGGGGGTATAGATAGGTCATTGATACCCCTCGATAGGGTATCGATAGGGTATCGATAGGGTATATCATCTGAAACTATAGTATTTAATACCCTATCTGGTACTTCTCTGATAAGGATTGCCCTTAATCCCTTATGTACCTTTTCAGACTTATCCCATAGTTGATGTTTTGGCCAGTTCACCATGATAATATGCTGATGGCGGTAATATACTTTTTTCTGTTCTTCGAACTTTCTCAAAATTATTTCTAGTTCTTCTTTCTTAAATCCTGACTCAAGCGCCATCTTGCGTATAGATACTTTGTAAATCCCAGCTATGTTTGTATGCTCATTTGTAAGCAAATAAAAATAGAACAACTTTTCAGCATGTGTCAAATCCTCAACAAACCAATCGTCATCCCATATTGCAGTAGAGATATATCGCTGTTTTGCCATTTCATCTCCCTTCTCTTCTCGCCCACTCAGCCATCAGCAAACCGTCTGCATCCCCATGCTTGCGGATCTCCTCCTCGAACTGAGGAAACAGCCGGATCCCGATGTCCCTGGAGGCGTATTTCAATTCCTTCCCCTTGCATCCCTGGGGGAGCAGCGCCTTCTGCCATTGCTTGGAGTCTACGTACTCATAGGGAATCTGAAGGGATTCGAGGATTGTCAGGGTTGCCTCTAAGCATCTGATTGCGGACATCGTTGCCTTGAACATCTGCGGATTGACCAGGGGTCGTTCCAGAATTACCAGGCAATCATCTAAGATAGACTCCAACAGCAGGAGTCTCTGCATCTCAAGGACATCTACCCGGCTGATCATCTGCTTTTTCTTCGTGTAGGACTGCTCTTTTCTGACCGGGGTCAGGGCAAAGGTTGTCCCCCTGCCCACGACTCCGATAGATCCTGTCACGCCGTTGTCTATTCCGATGTAGGTTTTCATAGACACTCATCCATCATCTTTTCCACTGCCGTGTCATAATCCCCTGGAACTTCTGCAACCATGCCCATGACCTGCTGATGGGTCACATGCCCGGTGTAGCACATCGCATCATCCAGCGCGATCCAGTCCTCTGCGTCACAGAAGCGGATGATGAACAGCGCCTCAGTGGGCTTGAGTACAAGCACAGGCTCTTCTGTCAGACCGCAAATCTGCTCTCGGTCATGACAATAGCCCATATGCCACTGCAGAGTGATGCTGTCGAGCTGGATGAATCGCCCTTTGTAAATTGCGGCTGCCTGCATCACTCCACCTCCTCGAACTCAGTGGTGAAAACCATCTGATCGTCGGTCACGTCAGCCCGGATGACAGCTCCGTCATGCGCAACCGCCTGGCTGACCTCTGCGGATTTCGGGGCATACTTGAGCAGGTCACGCAAAACTGTCTTTTTTGCCATCTCGTCGAACCAGTCTTTCCATGGACTGTCCTTGCCTGATCTGTACGCCTGAGAAGTCTTTTTTGCATGAGCCTCAATCTTCTCCCTTGACCAGACCCTGAATGCAACACCGCCATCCACAGTCACATAGACCGCGTAGTATTTCACCGCATCGCCTTTTGGGTTGTCAGCCGGCACATGCTCTATGTGCGGATCTGTGCCGTATCTGCAGTTAAATTGATCCTCTTGAAAAACCTCCATGGCATAGATGGTCTTGAACTGCCTGCTCCGGTAGCACAAATCAAGAATACCCTTGTAGCCGATCTGGAATTGCACTTGGTTTCCGTAGGGGATGAGATATGCCTGGCCCATAGGTGTGTTCGGTTCAAGCCCTAACTGTGCCGCCTGCATGAGCGAGCCCAGGAATGATTTCTGATCACATGCCCCCAACTTCGGATTGGTAGATAAGGCAGTCAAGGCAGTCCTCACGAACCGCTCCACTCCGATCTGCTTCGGAAGGGCATTGCGGATCTGCGGCTCCATCTGCTTGATTAGCCCCTTCATGGTTGAGGGCTTCTGTGCGCCAGTGCCGCCTCCTTTGGTTGGTGCTGTAGTGAGTTCGCCTTGTGTTTCTTCTGGTCTATATCCGCCTGTGTTATTCATTTCTTCTCTCCTATCGCATAGAGCCTGAGCCCCATGTCGGTCTTTCGCTTCTCAGTGTATCGTGTGTAGATGTCCGGGTGTTCTTTCTGAAAGGACTTCTTATCGAAGTACTCGCGATCGCTCTGCAGGTGAAGTACCTTATGGGAAGGGGTAAGCAAAGTCTTTGCATCCCCCATGAGATACAGCAGCTGTGTTTTCAGCTTGGTTTTCTGCGCCTCCAAATACTTCAGCTGCTCGTTAACCTGTGCATATTCGTCGGCAATTAGACTGTCGTCCTCGATGAATTTGTCAGGGTCCACATCTCCAAGGCAGAGCGCTTCTGCCTCTGCCTCGATGCCGATCGGTGCGGGCATTTCTCCATCCTGGATCATTTCCCACAACAGGCGCTCGCTCTCGATGATCTCGTCGGCGAACTTAGGATCATATTCCTGCACATGCCAGATCAGCTTTTTCCCGACCAGGCAGACCACATAAGATCGCTGGATTCCTGTAACTGTCGCGTAATGCTGAACTTGTGCCTGATAGTATGCAGGAATGTCTTCTTTCCATTCCTTGACGGCGAAGGATCCGGCGGTCTTGATTTCAAGGAGGTATCGCCACCCATCCACTTCCACGATGCCGTCAATGTTCGCCAACATCCAGGGATACTTTTTGGACTGCATCACCCACGGAAAGGGATAGGCTATGACTGGTACTCCCAGCTCAGCCCCTAACTTCCGCGCAAACCAATCCCTTATGAACGGTTCTGCCTCCCTCCCGAACTCCATATCCTCATTGTCCTCGACTTCCGGCAGCATGCCTTTTTTCCGCAGGTAGACAGTCAGCGGAGATCCCCACTTTGAAAGCCCAACCACTGCGCCGGCTTCACTTCCGCCCATGCCCTTCATCCTCAACTCAAGCCACTGCTCTCTTGTCATCTCATCTGACCTGCCAAGCACGTTGACAGGAAGATTTTTTACATCTATCATAGAACCACCTTTTTATATGTAGACCGTTTTCTGCTGGTACAGACAAATCCAAGATTCCTTTTTTCCCGAAGGTATCTCAGGACTGTATCGTGAAACGGTCTCTTTTCTTGCCCTGTCGTTAACCGGATCCGGCTGATGACTTCCTTCCGCAATTCATGGCTGCTGAACTCTCTTCCCTGGGGCATCGCCTCCAGGACTTCGTATGTGGTCTTTCGGATCATGATTCCTCCTCATAAATCATCCGCAGCAGTTTCCGGGCGGTCGACCGGATCTGCAGTGACTCCTCTACTCCGCCTTCAGCAGCTGTACACCGGCGCAGAAAGCTCTTTAGCTCCCAGCCGTAGGGATGACAGCTCACGCGGCCCATCGAGAACAGCGCCATTGCTACTGCTCCGACGGTACCGCCGATCAGTATGCCGAAAAAAAATGTCATTATTTCCTCCTTACCGTGAAGACAGATCTTGGCGCTTCCTCTTCGGCAATCTGGGTCTTCAATATCTCGAACCCAGCCATTTCAAGTGCGAAGACGTCCTGGGCGAACTCAGACAATCCTTTGTCGCTCGTCGCCGTATATTTTTCCGGGGTATCAGACATAAGGACGCGTGACTCCTGGTTATCCTCTTCGACAGATTTCAACTGCAGATCTGCCATCTTCTTCTCGACTGCCATCGGATCTCTGTCCAGCATCCCGGCAACCTCTTCGGGAGACTGAACTCCGATAGCTTCCTTGATCACACTTAATTCGTGATCGCTGAATCTTCCTCTTTTCATTATCTTTTTTCCTCCATTGCGCCACTCGATCCATCCGCATAGTCTGCAGTACCACTTCTGCTGATCGATGTACGTATACGCGGATCTGCACTGAGGGCATGGCCGGATCCTTCTATCAGCGGGTGCCGGATCTGCGGCATAGAATTGAATGGTATAGATGTAATCGCTTCTGTTCCCGCCGATATATTCCATCTGCCCTCCAAAGCTGCAGGGAATCGTCTCCCTGCCGGACATCCAGGTGTGGATCGAACAAACAAAAAACGTCAGGCTGTTGAATGGCCGCC
>PWKX01000027.1 GCA_003559585.1 Mollicutes bacterium
AGATTGCATTGAATCAGTAGAAAAAATCTTATCACTACGTGATACCTTTCATATTTTACAACTCGGTGCAGAAATCGACCGGTTAACAGAAGAAAACAAAATCAAAGAACCGCTTCGAGAAATCTTGCACTCAGATTTAGGCCTATTTGGCATTGATGAATTATTTGGCCTTGAACTGGCAGGCTTGTTTGGGACCATTGGTAAAACCAACTTTGGTGATATTGATGTCAACAAACCATCTGTGGTAGAACGCTTAAATGCTGATGGCAAAACAAACAAAGAAGCATGTCATACTTTTTTAGATGACATCGTTGGGGCCATTGCCGCAGCTGCCAGCACGCGTGTGGCACAAATTGCCAACGAAATTGAAGCGAAGAAAGATCCTAATTATAAGGAAATCAAGCTAGATTTTGACATTTAATAGGATGTGTTAACATGGGTAAGCGGGATAAATCACTTGAGGATTTCTTTAAAAAAACCGATCAAGATCCAGAAGAGTTAAAACAATACGTCGACACCCTTAAACAAGGGGACGACCCAAATAAAACAACCCGTTTGGATAAAATCGCCATGTTTTTTAAACGTACCATGGAACGCATCAAAATGTATGCGACCTCACGTGAATCAAAACGCAATCCCAATAAACCATCCAAAATGCGGCGTCGCTTTCGTTTGTTTTATAAGTTGATTACCAAACGCGCCAGTGAAAAGTTTAACTTTGAAGCTGGTGTCGATATTTTGGATGAAACCAGTGTTTTATACCGACGTAACCGGGTTATTAAAAACATTTTGATTGTCACAAACATTGTGTTTTTACTCTTTACCTTAATTGGCAATCAAAACCCGAATTATATCGTGATTTTTGCCTTTGGTGTGATCATGTTTGCGACCAATACGACATTAAAGCGGATCATTAGAGAACGACCGAGAACCTTACTTAAACAACAAATGGCCATGTATATTGCCAGTGTTTATATTTTGTTGGCATCTTTTGGTGTTTACATCAAACTGCGTGTGGGGGTTGAAAGTGCCACCATCGCTGGTTTCTCTATTACACAAGCAGGGTACGTATTGATTTACTTTGCATTGGTGGTCATTGCCTTATATCAAAACGCAACGTTGCTTAGAATCTTGTTTAAGTGGGTGTTGGTCTTAATGACAGTCATCCACGTCACCATCATGTATCCACTGTATGAATATGCAGATTCGATTCAGTCATTATACGATTACTTATTCGTCACAGATTATCAAGTCACCATTGACATTGTATTAAGAACCTTGGTGTTAATCATTTTCAACATCGCGTTATATTCATCGGTTGCGATTGGTCAAATGATGAACAACAAACGAAAAGAAGAACTCGTTAAACGCCGAGATATGGAAAGCGACTTCAAAGCTGTGGTAGGCGATGTTTTTGATGTGATCAGCGTCTTTAACATCCATAACGACGAACACGCTAAAAACGCGGCTCATCGTACCGCTGAAATTGCCTCAAGACTCGGGAACATCTTAGGGCTTTCACCCAATGTATGTAGTGAGATTTATGATTATTCGAAAATTCATGTGGATCAAGTCGACAACCTATCGATTGTTGAGTATGAAGAAAAAGATGTCTTAAATGAAAAAGACTATCAAGTCATCAGAGAAAAAACCATCCTTGGTTCTGTGATCATCAAACGACTTCAATTGGCACAAAAAAGCGAAGACATCGTGCGTGCTCATTTTGAGAAAAATGCGGATAAAGGCTTTACTGAACGCATGAAGCGCATACAAAGAAGTCAAGAAGGCCAAATCATCTTACTGGCTGAAATGTATGAAATTCTACGTCAAAGCCGTAACTATAAAACCGCCCTCACGCATAAAAGAGCGATTGAATTACTTGAACTTGAATTTAAAGCCTATTTTGAACCCTACATCCTAGACCGTTTTATTAAATATAGCGGTGAGTTCGAACAATACTACCAACGATTTAAACATTCATAAAAAAGGAGGCCAGCCATGATTATCAACTATTTGTTAGATATTTTGATTTTGATCACCTTAGTTGTCATCATGGTGGTCGTGATAGTTCGTTTACGCAACAAGCTGCTTGTGCTTTGGAACCAAGTATCTCGTCTTGAACTGATCTTCCACAACAAACTATTTGAAACCTTGCATATTTATTTATCGCATCAAACATTGATTGAAAAGAAGCTGGATTCAAAATACATCGCAAACCTTAAATCTTACGCTGATGAATCTTTAAAAGGGTTAAGCTTAGAAGAAAGACAATCTATTTTCAAATCACTACAAAGCCTATATTTAGAGATAGACGCCCTTGAACACCCTGCGCTTTTCACCTTGCAAAAACAGTTTGATGAACTGCAGGCTAGTCGGTTAAAATACAACTCAAAAGTGATCTTTTACAATCACTATATTGTTAGTTTTCCCGTTCGCATCCTTGCTAGACGGATGCATTTAAACGCAAAAGAATACTTTGGATAAAGAACACGATTTGTGTTCTTTTTTTATGCGAGCATGCATTTAGTATGTATGCGAAACAACAGTTTTAAAAACCGCTTGATTTAAGATAAATATACTCTATAATAAAGTTGTAGAAAGCGTTTACACCAAATAAGTGGATAAAGAAGGTTACGACCTATGATCCCAGCAATCAAGAAAACATCTATAAAACACAAAACCCCACTGATGAATCTTGTGTCTCTTTTTTTGGTTTACGCTCAAACACTCAGTATAAGGATGATTTTACATGTGGTGTAAAATGATCCTTTTTCTAGTGAAACGAGGATGATGATATGAAAACAGTTGTAATCGGTGTGATTGGTGCAGATGTCCATGCCGTTGGTAATAAAATCATAGACCATGTGTTAACCGAGCATGGGTTTAATGTGGTTAACATTGGCGTGCTTTCTTCACAAGAAGATTTTATCAACGCAGCCATTGAAACAAACGCAGAAGCGATTTTGGTGTCTAGTTTATATGGACATGGTGAAATGGATTGCCGTTTTATGAAAGAAAATTGTGTGGAAGCTGGTTTGTCTCACGTTAAGTTATATGTTGGTGGCAACATCGTTGTTGGCAAACAAGATTTTCAAGACGTTGAGGCTAGATTCAAAAAAATGGGCTTTGACCGCGTGTATCCACCAGGCATCAACATTGAAGATGCCGTGGCGGATTTAAAAGAGGATTTGAATATCGAATGAGTGTACACTTACTGGTCGATTTTGGATCAACGTATACCAAACTCACCGCCGTCGATATCGATGAAGAAATCATCATTGGAACGTCTAAAGCGATGACAACGGTCAAAACCGACGTGCTCGATGGGTTTAATGTGGCCTTAAGCAAATTGGAAAATGCCCATCCACAGATGGGAGAAATTTCCGCTGTTTCAGCATGTTCAAGTGCGGCAGGTGGGTTGAAAATGGCCGCCATTGGTTTGGTTGAAGAATTGACGGCTGAAGCGGCGAAACGTGCCTGCTTAGGCGCTGGTGCATTGGTTAATCACGTGTATGCCCACCACTTATCAAAAAAAGAAATTAAGGCTTTAAAACAGGCTGATATTGACATCATTTTACTGGCTGGTGGGACCGATGGTGGCAACAAAGAATGCATCATTCACAACGCCACGAAATTAAAAGAAGCCAATTTAGACGTGCCGATTATTGTGGCTGGTAATAAAGATGCGGCCGATGACATTGAAACCATTTTCGAAACCGGTCAAGTCGAATACTATATCGTTGATAATGTGATGCCCAAATTAAAGGTGTTAAATGTTCATGCGGCTAAAGATGTGATCAGACAAATTTTTATCACTAAAATCATTGAAGCCAAAGGCATTAAAAAGGCTGAAGAAAAAACCGGTGAGATCATCATGCCTACCCCAGAGAGTGTCTTGTATGCGGCTGAGTTATTGGCCAAAGGCCATGAAGAGGTTGAAGGGTATGGGGAACTCATGATCATTGATGTGGGTGGTGCGACCACCGATGTTCATACGATTGGTGATGGGTATCCTAAACGCGCTGAAGTGGTTTTAAAAGGCCTGCAAGAACCATTTGCGAAACGGACGGTTGAAGGTGATTTAGGCATGCGTTATAGTGCCAATGCTTTGGTTAGTTTAATGTCGCCTTATGAGTTCAAACAGTATTACAAAGACGTCAATGAAGATGACATTCAAGCGTCTGTTAAAAAAAGATATGAGCATGTGGATTACTTACCAGAAAACGAAGAAGAAGAAGCGTTTGATGAAGCTTTAGCCCGGATTTGTTGTGATTATTCGATGTCGCGACATGTTGGGACCGTTGAGGTGGTTTATACACCGCTTGGCAACATGTATTATCAAACCGGTAAAGATTTAACAGAGATCAAATATGTGATTGGGACTGGTGGGGTTTTAATCAACCATAAAGACCCTAAACGAATTTTAAAAGAAGTCAATCAAAAATCTGATAAACGCTTAGAGTTAAGGCCGACCGATCCGATTTTTTTGATTGACAAAGACTACATTTTAGCGGCGATGGGTTTGCTTGGTCAAAAACATCCTAAACTTGCGTTGAAACTGATGAAACGACACTTAACATAGGAGAATAAGACATGGTTAAAAACAAAAAAATACCACTTGAGGAATTTCTAGAAAAACGACAAGCTATTTTAATGCACTGGCCCACGGGTAGTTCTGAAGCACTTGAACTGGATAAAGCGGTGGCGTATTTAAAAACAGTGCCAGATCATAAGCAATTTGCAAAAAAGCTGAGACAAGCCAAAGAAAACGGTGAAACACTGATTCAACCACGTGCGGGTGTGGCGCTGAAAGATAAACACATTGAGCTTTTAAACTTTTTGAATAAAGAAGGCAAAGCGGATTTTCTACCCTCAACGATCGATTCATATACCAGACATAACCGGTATGCCAACGCTGAGGATGCGATTAAGCAATCTGAAAAAGAAAACCGCTCTTTGTTAAATGGTTTTCCAGCTGTTAATTACGGTGTTGAAGGATGTAAAGAGGTTTTTGAAGCCGTCAACGCTCCAGTCCAAGCCCGTCATGGCACACCTGATGCACGGTTGTTAAGTGAAATCATTCACGCCGCAGGGTGGACTTCAAATGAAGGCGGGGGCATTTCTTATAATATCCCGTATGCTAAAAACATTACCTTAGAAGACACCATTCGTTATTGGCAGTATTGTGATCGTTTAGTCGGTTATTATGCTGAAAATGGTATTGAGATAAACCGCGAACCTTTTGGGCCATTAACTGGCACACTAGTACCACCATCGATGTCGCATACAGTGGCAATCATTGAAGCCATCTTGGCAGCTGAACAAGGTGTAAAAAACATCACCGTTGGCTACGGTCAGTGCGGCAATATTAATCAAGATGTCGCCGCGCTTTTAACCCTTGATCAGTTGACAAATTATTACTTAAAACTGTTTGGGTATGAAGATGTGTTTGTAACAACGGTGTTACATCAATGGATGGGTGGGTTTCCTAAAGATGAAGCTGAAGCAATGGGCATCATCTCTTTAGGTGCGGCTGTGGCGACCTTGGGTGGTGCGACGAAAATCATCACCAAAAGCCCACATGAATCACAAGGCATTCCTACCAAAGAAGCCAACGCAGAAGGCTTAAGAGCTTCTAAAATTATGACCACCATCTTAAAAGAACAACGCTTAAGTGAATCAGAAGCGTTAAAACAAGAAATGGCATTAATTAAAAGGGAAGTTAAAACCTTGCTTTATGCAACGCTAAACATCGGCAAAGGTGATTTAGCCCAAGGTGTCATCAAAGCGTTTGCGGCAGGTATTTTAGACATTCCTTTTGCCCCTAGTGAAATGAACAAAGGTGCCATATTGCCAGCTAGAGACCAAGAAGGCAACATCCGAATTTTAGAGTTTGGCAATCTACCTTTTGATGATGACATCAAGGCGTTTC
>PWKX01000187.1 GCA_003559585.1 Mollicutes bacterium
AAACATCACCTGCCATTGATTTAACAATATCTATGATTTTTGCGTCGCCTTGTGAGGTTGTTTGTGAAAGGCCACGAATCAATATTGCCTCCGTGTTAAATAACCCAGCTACAATAAAAAAAGCAGCTTGTGAATAATCCCCTTCAATTGTTTTATTGACAGGTTTATACGTCTGAGAGCCTTTAACAGTATACCCCTTATTATGTGTGGCCACATTTACCCCGAAATCCTTAAGGGTATCCACGGTTAAATCAACATAAGATTTTGATTCAAACGGTCCTTCAATCGTGATCGTTGAATCCTGTTTTAAAATAGGCGTTGCCAACAATAAGCCTGTGATAAACTGAGAAGAAACATCACCTCTTATCTTAAAGTGACCACCTTGAAGTGGCCCTTTAACACTAAGCGGTAACCAAGCATCTTTCGGTGTTTTAAACGTGATATTTGTTTGATCAAATAGCCGCTCATACACATCTAATGGACGGTGTGGTAATCTATGTTCACCTTCAAAACAAACCTTCTCAGACTGAACAAGTGCCACCGGTATTAAAAATCTTAAAGTAGAACCTGATGCTTTGGCATTGATGTGCGCCGATTGATTTAGATGCAGTGGACCTTTGACATAAGGTAAATCAATGCTAGCGCCTAAAGTTTTTAAAGCCGTGATTGTGGCTTTAATATCATCGCTATCCATGAGATTGTGCAAGGTCGAGGTGCCATTTGATAGGGCTGCACTGATTAAATAACGATGAGATAATGATTTTGATGCGATGATGTTTACATGACCCTTTAAAGGTGTGCCCTTAATCAAAAGCATGCATAACCACCGCCAAATCTAGTGATTTAATCGTCGCTTCACCAAGTGATCTTAAAAATACAAACTTAATGGTCGTGCCTTTTATTTTTTTATCGTGTTGTAAATAAGGCATGACCTCATTTAAAGGCGGTATCTTTTGAGAAATGAGTGCTTTGGTTTGAAAACAACCCTCTACATCTTTTAAAAGATCAATCCCATGTTCGTTACATTTCACACCCAATTTCAACGCAACAATCATGCCCATCGCCACCGCCTCACCGTGGGTGATGCTGTAGTTAAAATATTGTTCAATCGCATGGCCAAATGTATGGCCAAAATTAAGAAGATGGCGCGTATGGGTATCAAAAAAATCTTGTTCAACCACCGCTTTTTTTATTAAGATAGCTGTTTTGATGGTATCAGCTGTGATGGCATCTGTCTTTTTTAACTGTTGATAAA
Organism: Mollicutes bacterium; assembly: GCA_003559585.1. Classification (GTDB taxonomy): domain Bacteria; phylum Bacillota_I; class Bacilli_A; order Izemoplasmatales; family Izemoplasmataceae; genus B1SED10-225. Next base: position 1,256 of record PWKX01000187.1, read on the forward strand.
ACAAAGCGTCTTTAATCAAGGCAGCTTTGATGATTTCAACCGTGCCACTTTTTATTTCACGTGCTGGTAAGGTTTTTAAAAACATAGGATCAATCATCACGTGTTTAGGTTCGTGAAACGCCCCAATTAAATTTTTCCCTTCAGGCAAATTAAGTGCGGTTTTTCCACCAATAGAACTATCAACCATCGACAATAAGGTCGTTGGGATATGCACATAGGACATGCCTCTAAATAATGAAGCAGCGATAAAACCTGTTAAATCACCAATCACCCCACCACCTAAGCCGATAATGATATCGGTTTTAACGATGTTTTTTTTAACCAGTGTGCTTAATACCCTTTGGTAAGTTGATACGGATTTAGAGGTTTCACCCTTCTCAACAACAACAAACGGTGTGTCTTGTTTGAATACGGATACAATGTCTTGTTTATATAAATCATACACCGTTTCATCAACCACCACAAAGACACGCTGATTTTTATCAACATGAAGCACATCAAAGAGTCGTTTGAACACACCGTGTTCAATATGAATATCGTAAGATTTGGTTTTAATGATGTCCATAGTTATCCCTCTTTTGTTTCACAGAACGCATCCATTTTTCCAAGGTTCTTTCATCGTTTTTTTCAAGCATCGCCTTAACGTGTTTTAAACTGCTGATACAGCGATCGATATTTTCTACTAATGCATCCTTATTTTCTAAAAACAACTCAGACCATAGCGTTTCGTTAATTGAAGCAACGCGTGTTAAATCACGGTAAGAATTACCAGTAAAGCGCATCACATTATTTTCCTGGTTGATATCGATTAAATTCATCGCTAAAACATGTGGTAACTGTGAGGTATGGGCAATAAGTGCATCGTGGTGTTTGGCGTTGGTGTAGGTGATGGTTGAAAAACCCAAATCATGCAGTAGCTTTTCAAATGTCGTTTTGTGATGTTGTTTGGCTTTTGGTGTGTCAATGACAATCACGTTTTTACCTTCAAATAAGGTGGCATCAAGCGCTTCATAGCCCGGGGTTGCTTTGCCGGCCATCGGATGATGTGACATATAGATTATATCGTGTCTCAACAATGAAGCCAATGATTGTAACACCGTTTGTTTAACGCCGCTAACGTCAGTGAAAATCGCATTGGGCTTAAAGTGATGTTGATGGGCTTTCACAAACGCCGCTGTGGCTTTTGGATAAAGCGCTGATATGATGAGATCTGCTTTTGGTAGTGCTGTGAGTGATGTACTAATACAAACGCCATCATCCACAGCTTTTTGATTGATTGTACGATTGATATCATAACCGTATACATCGTATTTTTTTTGCGTCAAACAAGCAGCATATGATGCACCAATTAAGCCTAGACCAACAATGAAAACCGTCATTTTAGTGGCCTATTTAATGCGTTTGATAAATGATGTAATTGTGTCATCATGCTTTCAAAAGTATCAAATTTTAACGATTGTGCGCCATCAGATAAAGCTGTTTCAGGGTTATGGTGAACCTCAACCATTAAGCCATGTGCTCCTACGGCTAAGGCAGCTTTTGATAAATCTTCAATCATGTGCCAACGGCCTGCTGCATGAGACGGGTCGATGATGATTGGTAGGTGAGATAGATGTTTAACCGCAAGCACACTTGAGATATCAAGGGTGTTTCTCGTATATGTTTCAAAAGTGCGAATGCCTCTTTCAGCTAAAATAACCTCAGCATTACCATGGTGAATGATATACTCAGCGCTCATCAACCACTCTTCAATCGTCGCTGATAAACCACGTTTCAACATGATTGGTCTTTTTGCTTTGCCTAGTGCTTTTAATAAATCAAAGTTTTGCATGTTTCTAGCGCCAACTTGGATAATATCGGTATACGTATTAAACACCTCTAAATGTTCAGCACTTGGTATTTCACTAATCACACTCATACCATACTTATCTGCCACACGTCTCATGATTTTAAGTCCTTCAACTTCTAACCCTTGAAAAGTATATGGTGAGGTTCTTGGTTTAAAGGCACCTCCCCTTAATACTTTAACGCCCTGTTCACTTAAAAACTTAGCGGTTAAATCAAGTTGGGCTTCACTCTCAACGCTACAAGGTCCAGCGATCATCACGGGATGATTACCCCCAATCATGAGGTCTTTATTGATGGTGATGATGGTGTCTTCTTCTTTAAATGTTCGTGAGGCTTGTTTGAACGGGCTTTGAACTCTAATGACTTGTTCAACCCCTTCATATGCTTTCACATCATGAATATCAAGACTAGCAGTATCACCAATGACACCAAAGATTTTAACGGTGTCACTACTGACATCGCGGATTTTAAATTTTTTCGCTTCTAAAGCTTTGATGAGATGTTCGTAATCTTGTTGGGTTGCTTTCTTGTGCATTTTAACAATCATGATTGACACGCTCCTATTAGTTTGTAATAAAAAAAACCTATGGGGATAACCCATAGGTTTGTAAAAAACATCTTGTATTGGTCATTCCCTTATGCGAAAAAGGACTGCCTTAGCATTCCCTTTGTGTGACCGATGAATAATAATATGCAGTTGTACATGTCTTCATGGCACACCTCATAAGTTTTTTCGACTTGCATAAAGCTTATCATATCTTTTTATCAATTGCAAGCATATCTAATTATTTCAAGCAAAGGGGTATTTTTTCTGTTTATTGAAAAAGACATTCATTATTTATATGATTAAATGGTGTGTTTCTGGCTTTATATAAACGCTTTCATGCTTTTTTAAAGCGATGGACACGGTTTGTGTTATTGTGAAGTCTAACGTAAAGTATATATGATAACAAATTTCAAGGAGGAAGATATGAAACGGTTTAGCTTAGCCTTTGTATTGATGTTGTTGTTTGCCTTGGCTGCGTGTGGTGACCAAACCACCCCAGATGATAATGGCGATGACAATGGTAATGGTGGCAATGACGATGATCAAGATATTGTAGAAACATGTGAAGAAAATCAAATTGAAGTTGATGGTGAATGCATCACACTAAATGCGATTGAAATGCGACGATATGATACGTTTAACAACATGCAAGAAGTAAACAACTACCGACTTATCACCACGATTGAACTCGGTGATGAGACTGAAAGTTTTACCTTGTTATGGGATGATCAGATCACTAAAATTAGTGATGATAATGAAGATGTTTATTATGTTCGGGATGGTGATATTTGTGAAGAAATAACTGTCCAAGGTACTGTTAAAAACACAGTAAATGTTGATTGTCAAGATCAAAGCCAAAATCAGATTTTTTATACAGCATTTGAGTATGATTGGTTTAAAACTGAAGATGGCACCGGTCTTTTGATTGATGAACACCTATCCTTTGTTGAAGAAGCTTTAAACTTTGATGATATGTGGGCACTTGAACGCTTAAGCTTAGATGTCTCACAACTCATGATCAACCAAATGGTTCTCTTATTTGTCGCAGATGAAGAAACGATGACCATCACATTTGAGTTTGAAGATTATGGTGATGTGAGCATAACATTACCTGAAATGGCGGTGTCAGAATGAAAAAGTTGATGTTACTAACACTCGTATTAACAGCATTTATTTTAGCACCAGCAACTGGTGTTAAAGCCACATACCGGTTTGAAACCGATATTAGAACTTCTGAATTTTACACAAATAACGTGCGACACATGTACATCGAAGGCATGCTTAACTATAACGGCGATTCGACCAAACAACGCATTAATTATTTTAGTGCCAACCCTTTGGTTCATGACGACATTCATGTGGTTGTTGCCGATAACTATTTAGACTATAGTTGGGGAAATGGAACCCCATTTGTTTTAAAAGACAACATTCATGAAAGATATGATAACTTAGAAGTATTGGGTGGTGTGAATGGTGATTTTTATGACACCAGTAACGGCATGCCAATCGGTGCTTTCATAAAAGATTTTAGAGTTTTACATAATGGCATTGCATCACGTCACATTGTCGGGTTTAAAGATTCAGGTGAAACCATCATAGGCGTACCTGAATTTGCAGGACATGAACTTGTGATTTTTGACCGCGATGGCGATATTCGTAATAAAATAAACATTGATGGTATTAATCAAATGCCTGCAAACGATGAAGCCATCACTGCTTATTTCGCTGATAGTGAAACCACGTTACCTGATGATGTCTATAAGATGATCATTTCAGCTGATTTAACGAAAATCGATGAGGGTGGTCGCTCACACTACGGCGAAGGAGCTTTATACAAAACCACTGAAGCAGCCTTTGATACTGACATGATTTATGTGGTCCTTGTTGGCGAGCCATTAAAAGATATCGATTATATTCATGAGGATGACACCTTGGTGGTACAACGTCAAATCGTTGGTGATTTTGAAGGTGTTCGCTTTGCGTTAGGCGGCAATCAGATGCTGGTTGAAAACGGTGAGCCCACTGATTACTGGCACTCAAGACCATTCCGTCATCCTAGAACAGCTGTTGGTGTTAAAGAAGATGGCACGGTGTTTTTCTTAGCGGTCGATGGTCGTGATTATCCTGAGTTTGTACCAGGCATTCGTTTATCAGAACTTGGTGAACTTATGGCTGAACTGGGTGCTGTGACTGCTTTAAATTTAGATGGCGGTGGAAGTACAGGCATGATCATTAGAAATCATGATTTAGAATATGATTATGTTAACTACCCTTCTGATGGACGCGTTCGTCCTGTCACCAATGGTGCCTTCTTTGTACAAGGTTCACTTGACAACGCACCCGTTCATTTACCATTCCCAGATGAACGCGAAACCTTAAGCTCACCACAAAATATTTTCATCGATGGTAGAAACATTGTCTTCGATGATGTGGCACATGCTTCTGCTTATGAAATCATTGTTAACGGTCAAACATATCGCTCTTTAACACCGATGTTAGATGTTGACTTAGAAACTGGCCTAAATAACATTTCTGTACGAGCAATCGGTGATTATGAGGACTATAAAAACTCTGATTTCACAGAGGATATCACCTATACAGTTTATAACGAACCTGTTAAAGACGTCTTGAACAGATTAAAAGATATGGCAAGAAACTTGCTGAGTGAGTAACTAAAAAATGAACTTATCGAATATGATAAGTTCATTTTTTTATCGGTTTCATCATCACTTGACAAGGGTTATCTTTACCGAAAATGGCATCGTTTTGATAAAAATCAATAAAGCCTTGTTTTAAGTAAAACTGTCTTGTTAAAAGGTAATGTTGATCGTTAGCTTTTTCTGCTAGGGTCAGTACCATCAAGTAATCGTAACCGTGTTCTAAGGCATAAGCTTCAGCTGTTTTTTGCAAAAGCGAGCCTACCCCTTGGTGATGCCACTTGCGTTTAACCCCCAAAACGTACAAATCAAGCACACGCTCGTTTTCTTCTTTAAGGGCATAAAAACCAACTGGTTCGTCTTGATTAAACGCGACAAAAAACGGACAGGATTTAACCCCTTCGACATAATCGTTGATCGCTGCTTCGATGCCAAACCATGCTGGTAAATCTGCTAAAATCATCCGTGTGATTTGTTGTTTATCCTTGGCATCTGTTATGGCTTTGATTCGCATAATGCCTCCTGTTTAGATTGTAATATTTTAATGACATGTTGATAGTCTTTTAAGGCTTGATGGCCTGACTCAGATAGTTGATATAACCCACGGTCCAAACGTTTAAACCAACCATAGTAGTTGCGTTGGACAATTTGAACAGCCTTTTGTGTTAGGTGTTGCTTAAGTGCTTGTGTCGTTTTTTCACCGTCTTTTAAATAAAAGGCCGTCATGAGTGCTAATTCACGGTAAGCCGTGATGATTTTTGTTTGAGAAACACCGCCTTGATTGAGCGCGGTTTGTCTTAACATAAATTCTTCTTTTAGTGCTTGTTTTTTCTTTTTAATGATGGTTCGATCAAAGGGTTTAGGATCTTCAAGGATGGTGATGTGATTGTTAGTAGCATCCACCAACATTAACCCTAAATGACAGCGCCTTATGATATGTTGTTTGGCTTTAAACGCGGACCCTTGAAGGGCAGCATCTGATAGAGTCGGAACAGCTAAGTAAACATACGGTGTAACCATTTGCCGTTTTAACCCTTGATCGATTAATTGAATGCTTAAAGAGGTTTTCATTTCCACAATCAAACATGTATCTTGTTTAAAAGCCACCACATCGGCGTCTTTTATTTCAGATTTAACATCAAACCCTTGCTGCATTAAATAGCTTTTAATTGTATGATAAAGTGCTGTTTCTCTCATAGACATCCATGACTCACAGTTTTCTTAACAGCCAAATGAGTAAAACAGCCCCACCGATCGCAATCGCAAACCCTTCAAAAGTAAACGTTCTTAAACTACCAATACCGAAAAGCGATGCAATCCAACCGCCTAATAACGATCCAACCAAACCAATGATGGTGTTTCTAATCAAACCTCTTCTTCTTACTTTCATGATAAGGCTGGCAATCCAACCAACCAATAATCCAAAAATAATCCACGATAATATACCCATAAGCGACTCCTTTTTTATTTTATAAGATATTATCATAGTATCAAATTTTAATCATTATCGCTATGCAAAGAAATAATATCATGAAAAAGATAGACTTTATCTTAAAATAGTTTATAATAATTTTGTGAGATTTTTATGAACTCGAGGTGAAATATATGTTAGAAGTTAAAAATGTGGAAATGAAATACGGTGATTTTACTGCCGTGCATGATTTAAGTTTTACCATTAAACCAGGTCAAATCTTTGGTCTACTTGGTACAAACGGCGCTGGAAAAACGACCACTTTTCGTGTCATCATGGGGTTATTGCCACCAACCAAAGGCGAAGCCCTTTATTTTAATGAACACGTTGGGTATCATAATGTCGATGAAATCGGCTACATGATTGAAGAACGTTCTTTATTAACAAAAATCACTGTGAAAGATTTGTTGCTTTATTTTGGTCAATTAAAAGGCATGAGTAAACCACTTATTTTAAAACGACTTGATTATTGGCTAGATTATTTCCAAATCCCGGAATACAAAGACCAAAAAATCAAAGAATTATCCAAAGGAAACCAACAAAAAATCCAGTTTATCTCAGCGATCATCAATGAGCCTAAATTGCTTGTTTTAGATGAGCCTTTTAGTGGGCTTGATCCGATTAATACTGAATTGTTTGTTAAAGTCGTTAGAGCCTTTCAAGACAAAGGGGCCATGATTGTTTTTTCATCCCATCAACTTGATCATGTCGAATCGTTTTGTGAAGAAATTGTTGTTTTAGAAAAAGGTCGAGCGATTATCCAAGGCAATATTAAACAAGTGAAAAAAGATTTTAAAAAATTGACCATTCACATCGCGGCTGATGTAGATATTGACACACTAAACAATTTACCCGGTGTATACAAAGTTGAAAAAAACACCCAAACATTCAAAGTCAAAATCGAATCTGAATCATTCATTCAAGGTATTTTCGATTATGTAAAAACATGTGATAACGTCACTAAGTTTGATGTCGAAGAGGCATCATTAAGTGAAATCTTTGTGGCTAAGGTAGGTGGTTCTCGTGAACAAGTTTAAATACCTAGTAACATTTGGTCTAAAAAAAAGGGTGTGGCGAAAAGCGTTTATCATCACCAACGCCATTTTAGGTATAGCGATTTTACTCATTGTAAACATTCCCGCATTGATTGATATTTTTGGTCCCGATCATGAACAACCCGATCCATTTCAAGTAATCGTGATTAATGATACGACTGATCAAACGTATGATTTAAGTGGTTCCATTGACACTTACATTAACAATGAGTTCATTGAAGATTCCTATGAGATAAAAGGCACGACGTATGAAGATTCTGATGACTTTTGGGATGATGAGGATGTTGACATTTTACTCATTTTCTCAGGTGATTTGCAAAGTCCTGACATCGACATGTACATCAAACCATCACATACACAAAGCCATTTGGTCAATAACATTCAACGTTTCTTAAACGATTATCAAGGTATTGAATACGCTAATTTTAACTTAATAGAACCCGATCAAAATGGTGAGGATGACAATGGCCGTCTTGCACCTGAGGACCGTATGTTCATCGAAGGCATTGTAAGTATATTATTTTTGCCTATGTTTATGTTGATTGTCTTTGCTACTCAGTTTTTAGGTGTTGATATCATTGAAGAAAAATCCTCCAAAGCAATTGAAACAATTATTGCCAGTGTGCCCGCTAAAGTCCATTTCTTATCAAAAATCACTGCCAGTGTTGGCTTCTTATTCATTCAAGGCTCACTGCTCATTATTTATGGTTTATTAGGGGCTGGGCTAGGTAGAATGATGGCATCAACCGTTGATACTGAAGCCCTTTCCTTATTTGCTGAACTATCTACCCGCATTCCAGACTGGCCAATCTTACTTGTATTAGCGATTTTATTCATGTTAGTTGGTACAGTGTTATTCTTAACATTATCTGCTTTAATCGCATCTATTGCGACCACACAAGAAGATTACCAGCAATTCCAAGCACCGCTTGTCTTAATCTTAATTTCTGGATTTTATATCGGTATTTTCTTACCAATGATGGGCGCTGATAATCTCATTAAAATCGCATCGTTCATTCCCCTATTCTCACCATTTGTAGGACCGATAGCCTTTGCAACTGGGGTGACTAGTTTATGGCATGCACTTGTTTCTTTATTAATCTTAATGCTTACAGTCATATTATTTATGTACTTAATATCACCCATCTATAAAGTGGCCATCTTATCATATGAAGAAACCAAATTCTTTAGACGTATTGGCCGTTACATTAAAAAAGCATTCAGTAAAAAAACAACTTAATCCATTTAAAAATATGCTTAAAGTTAAGCATATTTTTTTGCTTTAGACAAGAAAGCACGTTATACTATAATCATCAAAGTAACACAAAAAATGAATTAGGAGGCATGTTATGCAATACCGTATTGCAAGGCAGTTTCCCGATGAAATCTTCGAACAATCAGAAGCTGTGAACGTCTCACTTTATGTTCCGACCAATTGGGATCCCACCGAAACCGAAGGTGACAAGATTCTATTTAGCAACATGATTAGACAGATAGAAAAGCAACTTTCTGAGCTGATCGACAAAAACACCAAGAATGACATGGTTGACACCTTAAAAACAATCAAAGATGATCGAACCTTATGGAATCAAAGACTAGAAGGTTTTGGGATTTTCATGAACAAAAACGATTGTGTCATCTACATCATGTTAAATCCTGTAAACGAAATAGCCCTTGTTGGGCAAAGATTCCACACCAAACCACTCTTTAAAGACATGCAAGGGTTAGATGAATACCAAGTTTTAGCTATCGATAGACAATCATTTACCCTTTATGAAGGCAATAGAACTGGCTTTAGACAAATCATTCAAGCCGAAGATGAACCACGTACCATTCAAGACTTTTTAGGTGATGAATACACTGAAAGCTACTTAGCACAAGGTTCTTATGGTGGCACTGGCGCTAAGGCGATGTTCCATGGCCATAAATCTAAAAAAGACGAAGTCGACAAAGATATTGTTAGATACTTAAAACAAGCTGACAAATATATTTATGACCATTATTCAAAGGTATCTGAAAAACCTCTTATTCTATTTGCATTACCTGAATATCACCATGTTTTCAAACAACATTCTAAAAATGTTTACTTACTCAATGATGGCATCAAAAAATCACCTCATGAATTAAAAATAAATGACTTAAAAAAAGAAGCTTGGCATATCATTGAGCCTCGCTATCAAGAAAAAATCGAAACGTTAACCAACCGTTATGATAAAGCCTACCAACAAGATTTAGCACACGACAAACTACCACTGATTGCAAAAGCTGCCATCACAGGCCGTGTGGATACGCTGATTGTTGAAGCGTTCAGACAGGTGCCTGGTCGTATTGATGAAAACAATGGTATGTTGATTCCAAAAAATCAACAAAACACCAAGTTTGATGATGCCCTTGATGACTTAATCGACATTGTTTATCAAAACGGTGGCCGTGTGGTTGTGATTCCTGAAACATCGATGCCTACTGACACAGGGGCTTGTGCCATATACCGATTCTAATTCATCAACAACAGTTTCTCAAAAAGCCTATAAACAAAAAACCGGCATTTTTTTGCCGGTTTTATATTTGTCCATGGTTCAACTATGGTCTAGTTTTTCTTTTTTAGAAAACCATATTTTATAAATGATATAGATTAACAGCACATCGATGATGACAACCGCTTTGCCAATAGGATGTGAAATAAATCTCATAAACTGCCCAATGCGAGGCATATGAAACACATAATGACCCATGATGTTCTCAGAAGTCGTTTCATAGGGATCGGGTGTGTCACTGTTTTCTGCGATGGTGGCATATATTCTAGTTCCATCCACAACCTCTATGTCATGAATGTAGTGTATGATTGGACTTAAGTCCTGCTCAGGCACTTCAAAGACTATGATATCTCCAACGCGTAAATCATCATGCGACGCACGTTCATCAGAGATCACCAAATCACCAACCATGATGGTTGGTTCCATGCTGTTTGTGAGGACTGCATAGTGTTGATAGCGGTTAAATATTAAAATAGGTTCAAACAATATCGCGATAAATACATATAAGAACACCATAATCGTTATGCTTTTGATGATGCGTTTAAACATGATGAACCTCCAAACTGCTCATTAAGGCAACTCAACAACCAAAGAATCAAAGCTAAAATTACCGTTATATTGTAATGAACCATTGCTTCTAATCCGCAGACGGCCCTCTGCGTTTTCAAACGACCAGTACGTATTGCCACCTTGAGTTGACTTGGCAATTGTCATCCCTAAAGATTGAGCGTTGGTTGTGTTAATCACACCATTTTCTATCAATAGTATACCATCAAATGTGATGGTAGCATTTAATATCTCTTCATCAAATGCATGACTTTGATCTGTATCGTTAAAAGTAGAACCGACAAAGCGCCATTGTGCCCATTCACCAACGTTGTTGCCGGTTGGTTCATCACCTTGTGTATAATAATTTGCTTCAAAAATATTGCCTTCATAACTCACCCTGTCGCCTTCTAAATAAACATTAAACGGCTGCCACTCATCGGTTAATGCATTCCAACCAACCACAGTGCCAGGTGTTTGACCACTCATCCCACCATAAAGCGCTTGATATGTTATACCCTCAAAAACAACTGTGTCACCAGCAAAATACGTGTTGTAAGCTCTATACTCCTCGGTAACCTCTTGATATGGTCCAAATGGTCTTAACTTATCACCCTCAGGTGGCCTAGTGAAGTCACCGAGTGCTCTAACTTCCCATAATAACCCATTATACGTGAATCGGTCACCAATTTGATATTGAGCCTCAGGTTGCCACGGTGAGATTTGATCAAAAGGAAAGGTGCCTATGGAAATCGTCATAGGCACAGTTGATTCATGTTTATCAAAGAAAGCATAGCCGCTTGGTACAACACTTGATAAAAATACGATAAGCAACGCACCAAGTATCAATCGTTTAATATGTACCATCACCATCACTTTCCTTCCTTCTAATCTACATTAACAACTATTCAGGTTGTGTTGCATTGAATGTTACATCAAATGTTATATTTTGGTTATTTACAGCATCATACGCTGATTCATCGCCTGGCATATCAAGTGTGATTGTTAAGGTAACGATTTCCGAATCATTAAAAATGCTTTTAGGGTTATCAGGTGTTACTGAAACTAAACCTGCATGCGTGGTGTCATTATTAATTTTAATATTATCTACCACAACAGCTAAATCAAGTGCAGACACTAAATCAGTACGGTCTAAACTAACCGTATACTCAATTTCTACCTCGGTGACATCATCAGTTTTCATGACAACACCACTTGGCACTAAAACACCGTCTGTTTGCTGGTCTAAATTAACAGATAGTGTCACACCTTCACCAATACCAACTGTCACATCATTGTCATTAGCTTCTAAACTATCCCAATATGCAAACGCAAATGCTGTACCACTAAACACAAATACAATAAGTAAAACGCCTAATAATTTTTTCATAATTTGTTGCCTCCTGTTATTTTTTTTAATTTTTTTTGTCTATAAAATAAAAACCAGCTGCAAAATTGCAGCTGGCTATCTCAAGTGAGACCCTATAGTTTTCCGTCCCTAAATCACTTTAGGTTTGGCTTCATTTAATGTGATATATATGACAATAAAAAAAGCTGCCATCAAATGGCAGCTGGCTATCTCAAGTGAGACCCTGTAGTTTTCTGTCCCTAAATCGCTTTAGGTTTAGCTTTTTCATTTATTTGTAACAACATTATACACACAGCTTACATACATGTCAATAAAAATGTTTCAAATATTTTTTTATTCAATATCAAAATGAATATGCATCGATACTTGCGCTTGGTTAAGCCTTGATAGGATTTCTTTAGAGCTGGGCATCTGTAATCTAACCATCACATGCAGTGTGGCAACATCTTGTGTTTCATGAACTTCATATAATATATAAAATAACGTTTCACTTAATCTTTCACCATCAACTGTGACTTCTAGATCGATGGTTTCAATATGTAATGATTCGTCCTGTTTTAATTCAAAGGTGTAAGTATAATTTAACTGATCAACATCATGTTCGGTTTTGATGGCACCATACGGAATTAATCTGGTTTGACCACTGGTTGAAATGGGTTGATAAATCATGGATTGGTCTTGAATTTCATGGGCTTGCAGCCTTGAATGAAGATGCTTATATGACACCACATCAAACAACCGGTAGCCAATAACGGTTGTTAAAACCAATAAAAAAATCAAAGCTAAGCATAATAGTTTATGCTTCATGTTTATCACCTCGGTGTGTAAGTTAGGTAACTGGCTATCTCATGATTGAGACCCTATAGTTTTCCGTCCCTAGATTGCTCTAGGTTTGGCTTTATCAAACCCAAACCCCATAGTTATAAACAATGGCTTTGAATTGATACTTGCATTATATCACAACATAAAGAAAAATCATAAGAAACTGACTTTCATTGATCACATGCTGCTAAAACAATGCTAAAAACGGCAAATAATAATCCTTTTTTCATGTCACGTCTCCTAAAATTTTTTAACCACCCTTAGCATACACATTCAACATAAAAATCCAATCAACAATGCGTAAACGTTTTGTAAACATTGCATAAAAAAACATCTTCTTTACGAAGATGCTATTTCAACATATAACCGACACCTCTAACAGTCTCAATCGTATGTGCTGATGTGTCTAATTTTATCCTTAATTTTGAGACATGAACATCGACCACTCTTGAATCACCATGATACTGATAGCCCCAAATAAAAGACAGCAACTGATCACGCGACAACACTTGGTTTTTATGTTTCATAAAATGTGCCAACAACTCAAACTCTTTAAACGTAAATTTCAAAGTCTTTTGATTAACGTAAACCGTATATGTTTTATAATCAATGGTAATATCACCATACGTTAAATTTTCTTGCGTCATATGGGTTTTTTCTCGTTTTAAAATGGCTTTATTTTAGCACTTAACTCTCTTGGAGAAAACGGTTTAACCACATAATCATCAGCACCCACCTCAAAACCTCTGATTTTGTCAAATTCATCATCCAGTGCACTTAACATAAGTATATAGCTGCGAATGCCTTGTTCTTTTAGTTTTTTGCAATTTCACTACCATCCATGCCCGGTAACATCACATCTAATATGATAATGTCAAAATCACTTGACAGTGCTTTATGATACCCAACTTTTCCATCTGAAGCTAATGCCACATCATAGCCGAGTTGTCTTAAATCATAACTAATCATCGTGCGAATATTTTGCTCATCTTCAATCACTAATATTTTAGACATAAACACCATCCTTTCATACAAATTGTATCATAAGCGTCAACCTTCTTGATGCTTCTTTACGTTTTTATGAAATGTTTTACATAATCTTTACAAAACGAATCTTCATAAAACCCAACGTTGCAAGCTACCTGCTTATTTTGTATCAAATGCAAATGGTTTGCATTTGAGTGAAAAATTATGTACAATAATTTCGATATGAATTTGAGGAGGCACCATTATGAAAAAAACCAGCATACTTATTATAATCGTTGTTCTAAGCATAACCTTAGCTGCCTGCGGAACAAGCACCGAGCGCGAAAAACCAATGATTATGACATCGTTGTTTCCGCAATATGACATCGCAACTCAAATCGGTGGCGATGCGATAGATGTAGAATTTCTTTTACCGGCTGGTGTTGATGCTCATAACTTTGAGCCCACCCCCCGTAAAGTCTTAGAGATTTTAGATGCTGATTTACTCATCTATACCGGTGACCAAATGGAGCCTTGGGTCCGTGGCATGGTTGAATCATCCAATCATCAGGATGTTCAACTACTTGATTTATCAAAATATGTTGAGATGATCGCCTTAGAGGGTACCCTTGATCATGAAACCAACTTAGCTACCCAAACCCCTCTTTCGCTTTCTACTGCCTCAAATTATGACAACATCGATGCCTTTGAACTCATCAATAAACAAAACGATCAACGGGTGGCCTATGTCCACGGTGAACACTGGCATGGTATCCTACCCGGTCTTGCCATTGGTGAGGCGATTACATTAGGAGCTTCCATCGAAAGTGACGAAACTGAAATTGATTTAACAAACGATTATCAACTTGAGGCCTCCTTTGTTCATCAAGAACACACCAACACCATTCAAATTGATAACTTCGGTGATCATGTGGTCTTACATGGTTTAAAAAACGGTTTAGCTTTACTTCGTTTTGATTTGATGTATCAAGGCACATCTGTTTATCAAACCCCATCTATTCAGATCATCATCAGCGATGACGATCACGATCACGGTGTTTATGACCCTCATATATGGAATGATCCAATCAACATGATTCAGATGGTTGATGCAATCACTGAGGCCTTAATTGATTTAATACCAAATCAAGCAGACACTTTTAATCAACGTGCTGAGGCTTACAAAGCATCCTTAGAAGCGGTTCATCAAGCTTATCAAAACATGCGCCAAAACATCGAAACAAACGTCATGATGCACGGAGGACACAATGCTTTTGGTTACTTAATTAACCGTTATGACATAGAATACATCAACCCTTATCGAGGTTTTTCTCCTGATGCTGAACCAACCCCACAAGCGCTTGCTGATATGATTGATAGAATGAACACCTACAACATTGAACATCTTTTTAGTGAAGTTCTTATTGATCCTAAAGTCGCAGATGCCATTGCGAGTGACACCGACGCCACCATCTTGTATTTATATTCAGGTGAAAATCTACCAAAAGATAGGTTAGATGAAGGCTATCGTATGATTGATGTCTTTTATCATAACTTAGAACAATTAAAGATTGGACTTCGATACCATGAGTAATCCTACGTTAGTCAACGTTGAGGACATCAGTGTTAAATATGGTCAACATTTAGCCTTATCTCATATTCATTTTGATATTAACCAAGGCGATTTCATCGCTTTGATTGGTGTCAACGGATCAGGTAAATCCACATTAGCCAAAAGTTTATTGGGTCTTAAACGCATTGCTAGCGGTCGTATCACATGGGTAAACGGTCAAAATGTTGGATACTTACCACAACACACCGGTTTAGATAATAGACATTTTCCTGCGACTGTTTTTGAAGTGGTCGCTACTGGATTATTAAAAGAAAAAGGCCGTACTCCTTGGTTTACTAAAGACGACCGAAAACGTGTTAAAAAAATGTTAAAACTGTTTGGCATGCAAGACATGTCAAACACAAGAATAGGGAATTTAAGTGGGGGACAACAACAACGTGTTTTACTTGCTAGAAGCATGGTTATGAACCCTGATTTACTCATTTTAGATGAACCGACTAGTGCTTTAGATCAAAACGCTCGTGAAAAATTTTTAAAGGTGCTAAAGAAATTAAACGCCGAACAAAACCTCACCATCATGTTAATCACACACGATGTTGCCAGCATTGAAGATTACGCTAACCGTGTGCTATACTTAGACAAGCACTTGTTATTTGATGGGTCTTTCAAAAAATTCTGTGAAACCCAACCATTTAGCCCCTTCATCCATACACATAAACCGCGTTATGTTAAAGAAGGTGAAAACAAATGAGCACAATAGAGTTACTACTTAGAGCCTTCGAATACGGATTTATGTGGCGAGCACTCATTGTTGGGATTGCCGTTGCTATTAGTAGCGCCACCATTGGTTCGTTTTTAGTCTTAAAAAAATACGCGATGATTGGACACGGCCTATCCCATGTTGCCTTTGCAGCTGTGGCCATCGCCATCGTTTTAAATCAAGCACCCCTATTTTTTAGCTTACCGATTGTCACCTTAGCCAGTATCGTCGTTTTGAGAATCAATCAAAATGCCAGAATTCATGGCGATGCAGCCATCGGTTTAATGGCCGCAACCGCCATGGCGTTAGGGACAACGTTGGTTAGTACTAGTGGTGGTTTTAACATTGATTTATACAGTTATTTATTTGGTTCAATCTTAACCATTAGAAGCATCGATGTTGTTTTTGCGACCGTCTTTTCAGTGGTAGTGATTGGCTTTGTCTTACTTAATTTTAATACCTTATTTTCTTTAACCTTTGATGAATCATTCGCAAAAATTAGTGGTGTGAATGCCAACCGCATGAATACTTGGTTAGCCGTTTTCACAGGCATCACCGTCGTCATCGGCATTAGAGCCATCGGCACCTTACTCATCAGTGCGCTTATTATTTTCCCTGCCATCATCGCATTACAATTCAACCGGGGTTTTAAAGGCACGCTCATCTTAGCTGTTATTGTCTCGATTTTTACAGTTATCGGTGGTTTATTGTTATCTTTCATCTTAGATTATCCCTCAGGCTCAAGCATTGTCTTACTTAACAGCGCGATCTTTTTTATCATTTACTTAATGCGTACAGCATTAAAACTCCAAACATAAGGTGATCCTATGAAAACGTATAAACGTTGGTTACAAAATGCAAATTTAAAAGTTACCCCTGCAAGATTAAACATTTTATACACCCTCGACCACGCAAATGGCTTTTTAACCGCGGAAGATATCTACAACGAGTTAAAACCCACAATTGAACATTTATCGTTATCCACCATCTACCGTTCACTAGAGCAACTAGAAAAGGTTCACTTAATTGAATCTGTGTCTTTAGAAAACAAAAAGGAAGCACAATACGAACTAGCCCACAGCAAACACGCCCATCACTTAATTTGCCTCACATGTGGTAAAGTGATTCACATTCACGACTGCCCTATACATGATTTTGCCAAAGCTGTCTCAAGCCAACATCATTTTAAAGTCACCTCACATACTTTAGATTTATACGGCTACTGTGAAGCCTGTCAAACATAAAAAATCCGTAAAGCTTAATCATTATAAGCTTTACGGATTTTTCTTTGTGTCCATATTTTAAATAAGTATAAACCAAGCAACAACACACCATACATCACCAACAACAACCAATACAACAGTGCACCACTTTCAACTGTGATCACGGTTGATGCAATCAGCATGAGTAAACAAATCATCGTTGTGAACACAGTAAACAACATAAAACTCGGCACCCAAACGCGTCCTTTAATGGCTTCTACGATATTACTTGGTTTCATATGATCAAAGCGCATAGATTTAAACCAAGCTAAGACGTCTTTATACATCACAAGGACCACAACCACAACTAGGATAAACAAGCGCGTTAATAAATGCAAATAAGCAAACGACCCTGTTTTTGGTGTGTCTAATCCTGTTAACATCATGATAGAATTAATCACAGTGATCACGGTAAATCCAATGGCAATGTTAATCAAAACCCCACTATTTTTATACCAAGATTTTATACGGCTTAATGGTGTTAATAAAGATACATGTTGATACCTTGATAAAAAACGACCAACAAGCATCACCAGTAACACAATCAGATACACCACCATGACGCTTATCAAAATATCTTGATATGCATCTGGGTGCAAGGTGACAAACTGTCCCATCACAAATGTCATCAACAGGGTAAATAAAGCTAATACGAACACGATCAAACCATGTTTTAATAAAAATTTAACGACTTTCACATCATCACCTCACATCTTTTCAAACGTATCATGACAAAATTTATCATCGATGTCAAGAACTTTTCAATGATAGGATGGTTTTTCGTCAGTTTCATGATATGATAATAGCTGAAAACAGTTTAGGAGGTCACCTATGTTATCGCATTACAAAAGCGAATCATGGCAATCAGCACTAACAACATATCATCAAAATGCATTTAAGCCCTACAAGTACATCAGCATTGCTTTGGCGCTTATTGCCATCATCTTATTATTAGAAAGTTTCCAAATCTTTCAACTCATTGATGCAACACACATTTGGATATTACATATCATATCAGGTTTGTTGATGTTCGGTGCTATCTTAACATGGCTCATTGCTTATTTCACCATTAGATACCGCGGCTTTCATCAAGTCATCGTCCCTGACATGTTGCAAGCCATCAGCCAAAAATCACAAAACAGCGCAGATATTAAGATCTTTCCTAAAACAGATAAAACCATACATAAAGACACCGGTTTATTCTCTAGATCAGCTTCAACTCACCACACGTTTAAAGTAACATTAACCGATGATTCTTTAGAAAGTAGAACGATATATTATACAAAATATGTCGTGAGCACTGGTAATTCAGCACATGAACTTTTTAAAGGTTTTATCTATCAACTACCAAACACCTCAAACACCCATTATCAAATCAGAAGCAAACAAAAACCCCGCTTGAAAGGCACACGTTTTCAAGAGATTGATTCATTAGAAAACCTAACGTTGTTTGTTGAACAAGAACACAAAACAACCCCAAACATGCATAAACATCTTCGTGATTTTGAGCATTTTTATCTTCACCTTAATCCCAAGCATTTGTATGTATCTGTTAGTCACTTAGGCACCTTTATCGCGGTTGAACCTAAACATAAAGCTCTATCAACTACCCGTGTCACACATGAGAACTTACAAGCTGTTTATAAACATGTAAGTGATTATATCCAACTGTCTTTTCCATTATAATCATACGTTTTTCACAAAAAAGGCCCCATGCTAAAATTTAGCATGTGGCCTTTTTAAACTGCTGAAATCATTGTGTTTTTGGTTTAAGTTCATCGGCTGTGGTTGTTGGGCTCTTATATTTATCCGGAAAGAACTTCTCGTTTAAGTCATC
>PWKX01000161.1 GCA_003559585.1 Mollicutes bacterium
CTTGATCACGCCAAATGCGCAGATTATGTAAACAAACCGCGTCATCTTTAGCAAAATTCGATACTTCATATTGCTTGTAGCCGGCTAAGGTTAAACGGTCGATGACACGTTCAAACATACGTGTTTCTAAGGTTTCATCGATTAAACGAACCGCACCCTTTTCAATTAAAGTGTGTAGTTTGGTGCCTGGTTCTACAATCAAGCTGTAATAAGAAATATGATCAACGTTTAAACCAAGTAAGGCATCAATATCAGCGTCTAACTCTGTCATGGTTTGGCCTACCAAACCAAACATCATATCAACACTGATTTGACTGATCTGATGCGTTTTTAACATTTGAACCGCCCTTTTAATATCTTTTAACCGGTGGGTGCGGTTTAAAAACGCTAAGTGCTGGTCGTTAAAACTTTGAACCCCAAGTGAAACACGGGTCACACCGGAGGATTTCAACCGTTTAACCATGTCGCTTGTGATGTCCTCAGGGTTACACTCAATGGTGAACTCATCCAGCGACATTAAATCGACGGTTTCACCGATTGTTTGTAGTAACTTGGTTAAATCTGCCACACTTAAACTAGAGGGTGTGCCACCGCCAATAAAGACGGTTTTGACATCACTCAGTTGATGCTTAATAAGTTTAAACTCAGTGTTTAAAGCCTTAAGATAACGGTCAATTTTTCCGGGATTAACCACTTCTTTAACAAAATCACAATACGTGCAGATGCGGTGGCAAAACGGGATATGAACGTATAAAGACATCATGGGCAACACCCTTTCATTATAACATACCTGAAAGTGAAAATAACACGCCGAGGCGTGTTATTCATCAATGGATAGCACGGTTAAAAACGCTTCTTGTGGGACATCGACGTTGCCGACATTTTTCATGCGTTTCTTACCTTCTTTTTGTTTTTCAAGTAGTTTCTTCTTACGAGAAACATCGCCACCATAACACTTAGACAGCACATTTTTACGCATGGCGCGAATCGTACTTCTAGCGATGATTTTATTGTTGATGGCGGCTTGAACGGGGACTTCAAACATTTGTCTTGGGATGATGTCTTTTAGTTTTTCAGTGATGGCTTTACCGCGGTGATAAGCGAAATCACGGTGAACAATCGTGGATAAAGCATCGACGGTTTCTTCATTGATTAAGATATCCATTTTAACAAGTTTACTTTCTTTATAGCCTTTAAGTTCATAGTCCAAAGACGCATAGCCTTTCGAACAAGATTTCAGTTTATCAAAGAAATCATACACAATTTCTAAGAGTGGTAAATCATAGGTTAGCTGTACTCGAACGTCTCCTAAATATTCCATGTTTCTAAAATGGCCACGTTTGTTTTGACACAACTCCATGACGTTACCGACAAATTCTTTTGGACACATGATGGTCGCATCGACGTAGGGTTCTTCAATGCGGTTAATGTGTTGTGCCTCAGGCATATCACTAGGGTTGTCAATCGTTTTCATCTTGCCATTGATCATATGTACATGATAGATCACACTGGGTGCGGTGGCGATTAAATCGATGTTAAATTCACGTTCTAAGCGCTCTTGTATGATTTCCATGTGCAGCATGCCTAAGAAGCCTGTTCTAAAGCCAAAGCCTAAGGCTTGTGAGTTTTCTGGTTCAAAGGTTAAAGAAGCATCGTTTAGTTTTAAACGTTCTAAAGCTTCTCTTAAATCGTTGTAACGGTTTGAATCAATTGGGAACAACCCACAAAAGACCATGGGGTTTAAAGTCCGGTAACCTGGCAACGCTTTTAAAGCTGGGGTGTCTTTTTTGGTGATGGTATCCCCAACACGCACATTCTCCACATCTTTAATAGCCGCCACAACATACCCAACATCACCCGGTGCTAAGTAGTCTTTTTTCACTTGTTTTGGGGTGGTCACACCAACTTCAGTGACTTCAAAACTAGCCCCATTGCTCATCATTTTAATCACGTCACCTTTTTCAATGGTGCCTTCCATCACACGAATGGAGGGAATCACACCACGGTATGGGTCATAAATTGAATCAAAGATTAACGCTTTAAGCGGGGCTTCAGCGTCGCCTTGTGGGGCAGGAATTTTATCGATGACAGCTTGAATGATCTCATCAATACCAAGTCCGTCTTTCGCACTTGTTAAAACCGCTTCACTGGCATCAAGGCCTATGACGTCTTCAATATCTTTTCTAACCTTTTCAACATCCGCACTTGGCAAATCAATTTTATTGATAACCGGAATGATCTCTAAATCATTATCTAAAGCCAAATACACATTGGCTAAGGTTTGTGCTTCAATCCCTTGGGCCGCATCAACGACTAAAAGGGCGCCTTCACAGGCAGCCAAAGAACGTGAGACTTCATAGGTAAAATCGACATGACCTGGCGTGTCGATTAAATGAAATATATAAGGTTCTTCATCTTCATGTTTGTAGTTAATTTGCACCGCGTTTAGCTTAATGGTAATCCCGCGTTCTCGTTCTAAATCCATCGAATCTAGTAATTGAGCTTTCATCTCTCTTGCGGTGATGGATTTGGTTTTTTCTAATATGCGGTCAGCCAACGTGCTTTTACCATGATCGATATGGGCGATGATGGAAAAGTTGCGGATGCGTTGTTGTCTTTTTTGTATCATTTGATAGTCTTTGTTGCTCACGGTCATCTTCCTCTCTGGAACGCTTAAATATTTTACAATAAAATGACATGAATTTCAATTGTAAATGACCGAGTTAAAGGCGTCTTTTTTTCGGTTTTTTTTGTGTGATTGGTATATGAATGTGAATGGCTTGGTTTTCGTCATTATTTACAAACTTCTCAATCACATAATCTTCTTCATAATAGACATTGGCTTCTGTCATTAAATACGCGTATATGCGTTGATAGGTTTCCTTTAAATCTCCGTGTTTATCGGTGTGCACAACCCTTAAATATGTGCGTTGTGGCACCGCTTTATACGTTAAAGCTTTTGGGGTTTTGCCAAAATCAAACACCTCACACGCACTGATGTATTCAAAGGCACCTGATTGTGAGTCGTTAATATCAAAGAAATAATCTCTAATTGGGGTTTGTAACCCTGAATAAAACGGTGCGAAAGACGCTTTGACATCGGTTAATATCGCTGGCAGTTTAGCCCAGTTTTCTTTAACAAAAGTCTCGTGGTGATGGCCTTTATAGGCTAAGCCTAAAAAATCTTTGGCTTTGATGGTGATGATGTCGTATGCCAGTGGTTGGGTCATAGGCGCAAGCTCAAACGTTTTTTCGGGAAAAAAAGGCTCTGGTGCTAAGGTTAAGCTATCGGCGGCATCTTCAATCCCCAGTAAACTAAAAAAGCTTACTTGATCGGCAAACCCAGCCTTTTGAATGATGGCGTCTTGTGCTTCAGGGTTGCTTTGGACTGCCATCAACGTCTTAGCCACGATGATGCGTCTGATATAATGCGAAAAGGTCATGTTAAAGACCGCATGAAATAATCTTGAAAACTGACCATTATCCATTGGCAGTTTATCCATAAAAGCTTCTAAATCGCTGTTGGCATGAGCTTTTTCATATGCCCATGCGGAAGCTTTTTTCAATATGGTTTCAGGTGTCATCTAATCATCCTTTCGGTTATTGAATGAAATAAAGGCGCTCATGAGCGCCTTTATTATGCTTTGCGTTTTATAAGCCATGTTCTGTGATCTTAAAGAATTAAGATCGGCAATCATTTATCTGCGCGTAATGCGCCTTTGGTGTTGATTCGTTTCTCACACCAAAGTGCCCCTACCATAGTTTGGGTTTCTGGCTTGCGGGGTTTACCCGTTCCATCTCAGATGTCACCATCCAAGCTCGTCTCTGTGGCACTTTTAAAGGACATAACCACTTGGTTTAACGCAAGTGGCGTATCCAGCCGTCACCGTTCAAGGTGCATGGCGTTATGGTTTCCGCCATCGCAAACACTACATCCATCACAGGATGTGCCAGCATGGACTTTCCTAACATACCTAAGATCAGTATGCTCGATTGCCCAAACGCAAAGGTTCATTATTTTTTATCTTTGTTTTGTGGTTTCTCTGATTTTTCAGGTTTTGGCAGTGTGGCTTTGATTGATAAATCAATGCGGCCACGGTCATCAATGCCGATGACTTTGACATCCACGTTTTGACCCATCTTTAAGACGTCTTCTACTTTGTCGATGCGTTCATGGGCTATTTTTGAGATGTGGCATAAACCATCGGTACCTGGCCATAATTCAATGAATGCGCCGAATTTTTCAATGCGAACCACTTTCCCTTTATACACTTCACCAACTTTAGCCACACGGACTAAGTCTTCGATGCGTTTAAGGGCGTTGTTGATTGGTTCGATTTCAGTATGCATGATGGTGACGCGGCCGTCTTGTTCGATGTCAATCTTCACATCGTCGTTTTCTTCGATGATCTTAGAAATGATTTTACCACCTGGGCCAATCACATCACGGATTTTATCTGGGTCAATCAACATGATTTTAACTTTTGGTGCGTGTTTAGAGACTTCTTCACGTGGTTTTTCAATCGCTGTTAACATGTTGTTAAGGATATGTAAGCGACCTTTTTTCGCGTCTAATAAGGCTTCACGTAAAATATCTTTCGATAAGCCTTTAACTTTAATGTCCATTTGTAATGCGGTGATGCCCTTTTGACTACCGGCAACTTTAAAGTCCATATCACCAATATGGTCTTCTAAGCCTTGGATATCACTTAAGACTCTATTTTCACCGTTTTCATGGATTAGACCCATGGCAATCCCAGCAACTGGGGCTTTGATTGGCACACCGGCTGCCATTAAACTCATACAACCAGCACAAATACTCGCCTGTGAGGTTGAACCGTTGCTTTCTAAGATTTCACTGACCACACGAATCGTGTATGGGAAATCTTCTTCATCAGGTAACACTTGTGCTAAGGCGCGTTCACCTAAAGCACCATGACCGATTTCACGGCGTTTTGGTGGGCCATAACGGCCGGTTTCACCCACACTGTATGGTGGGAAATTATAATGAAGCATAAAGCGTTTGTTATCGGTATCGCCTAAACCGTCAATGATTTGGTGTTCACCTAAAGCCCCGAGTGTTGTGATTGAGACCGCTTGGGTTTGACCTCTTGTGAATAACGCACTACCATGCGTTAACTCAAATAAGTCAATTTTTGAAGACAGTGGTCTAATCTCATCAAGCGCGCGTCCATCAGGACGGATTTTTTCTTTCACCACAATGGAACGAATGGTCTCAGCGATTAAGGCATCAACCTTTGACTTCGCTTGTTTCATGGCTTTATTTCGTGCATCTTCATCAGCAGCAAGTGTTTGCTCATAATGAGCATCGATGGCATCTTTAATCGCACGAACCGCTTCACCACGGCGTTCACGGTCGAAGGTGCGCGCAGCATCTTCGATGGCGTCTTGATAGGTATCTTGCACATAAGCTTCGATAACTTCATCTTTTTCAGGTAATTCATAGGCCATGGTTTCTTGACCGATTTCTGCGATGATGGTTTCTTGGAATTCACATAACTTCTTAATCCAAGAGTGACCAAATTCAATCGCATCCAACATGTCTTCTTCATCGACTTCTTTACCGCCGGCTTCAACCATGTTGATGGCATCTTTTGTCCCAGCGACAATTAAGTCAATGTCTGAGAGTTCTAAGTCATCTTCACTTGGGTTTAAAATAAACTCCCCGTCAACACGACCGATTTGAACACCCGCAATTGGCCCTTCAAAAGGCATGGGTGATAAGGCTAAGGTTAGTGAACTTCCCAACATAGCCGTCATTGGTGGTGATTGGTTGGTATTCCCACTCATCACCGTGTTAATGATTTGAATTTCATACTGAAACCCTTCTGGGAACAGTGGTCTTAAAGGACGGTCAATCAATCTTGCCGTCAAGGTTTCTAATTCCGAAGGTTTCCCCTCACGTTTGAAAAATCCCCCCGGGATTTTCCCAGCCGCATACAGTTTTTCTGTATAATTGACCATTAATGGAAAAAAGCCCATGCTAGATGGTTCGTTGGCAGCTTGTGTTACGGTAAGAACAGATGTATCTCCGTAATAGACAAGTGCTGCGCTTGTGGCTTGTTTGGCCACTTCGCCAACCTCTACTCTTAAAGGCGTTCCATTGAAGTCAAATGTAAAAATTTTGGCTTCTGACATTCATTTTTCCTACTTTCTATTATCTTCTATTATCCAATATATAATCATACCATATTTTCATGCTTTCGTATAGGTTTTTAGCCTAAAAATCCATGGTGATGGGCTGCTAAAAATGATTATTTTCTTAAGATACCATGACCGCCATACACCGGTCTGATATCGTTGACCGTAATCATCACGTCTTCTTGAAAGCCCCTTAAATGTTTAATGGCGCTGTGCATTTGCCGGCGCGGCACATGCATGAAAATGATTTCTTTGCGGTTATCTTTACCATAAGCATCGGTTGCGGTCACCCCGTAACCGAGTTCTCTTAAGGCAATCGATATTTTCTTACCCGCAAGTTTGTTGACAATCGCTTCTATTTTTACCGTCCCAATCGCTAATTTGTTTTCAACAATGCTGCCGAAATAATTCCCAAACGCAAACGCTAAGGCATAGACGACCACTTTCATTGGATCATTGGTCACATCGACTAAAACCGTTGCGGTCAGCACAACCCAGATGATCACCTCAACAAAGCCGATCACTGAACCCTTAAACTTTTCACCTTTGGTGATTAAAACAATTCTAACAGTTGCCATTCCAACTTCAATGATTTTGACAACAAAAATAATGAGATATAAAACGATGGGATGGATGGAATCTAAAAATGGCATGGTATCAGTCCTTACTTTCTTTTAGTCATGTGTGTGTTTTGTGGTTTCTTCTGAGGGTTCTTCTTCTTTTAACATTTTTTTCTGTGCCTCTGATAGTTCAATTCTCTCAGCATGCAACTCTTTTAAATAGTGTGCGGTGGTGCGAATCATACCGGTAATGGGAATGGCTAAAATGATACCCACAATCCCAAATAAATACCCGAAAAATACAAAGGAACTAAGGACAAGTAATGGATGTAATTTGGTTTCCTTACCCATGATGAATGGTTGAGCCACATTGTTTTGAATGAGTTGGCCCACAATCACCGTGATGGCAATCGCCACAGGCGCATACTCACCAAATAATAACGTATCATCGGTCAAACTATATAACACCGGCAACAACATCGCAATAAACGGGCCAACATAAGGCACGATGTCGAAAAAGCCCAGCATAAACCCAAATAATAAGCTTCGTTCTTTAAATCCTAAAATCCAAAAAACAATGATAAATACAATCGACATCACAAACATCGTGGCAAAACGGCCATTAAAATATTGTTCAATCACCCGGTTGGCACGCTTCAACAGTTCAATCACATGTGGTCTAATTTTATGCGGGAACAGCGAAACAATTCCTTCATAAATACGGTCTTTATCATTTAGAATAAAAAACAAAAACACCGGCACCAACACGATGGTGATGATGATCATCGTTAAGCTTTGAAAAATACTGAAAATATCAATATCGCCCGCTCCAATACGCTCAAAGCTAAAAAGCTCAGCAAGACGGTCATAGATCGATGCGGCAAAGGCGTTTCTTTCTAAAAAATCACCAAGCGTTTCAGCCACAGATGGCCAATCGTTTTCAATGAAAGACACCGTTTGTGCAAAGATGAGACTGGCCGCATAAGAAATGAAGAAAAACAACAACGTCCCAACCACACCAAAAATGATGACGGTGTTGATAAAACGGATCTTAAACTTCAACTTTTTTTCTAATATTTTAAACAAAGGCGCCATCAAATAACTGATAAAAAGCGCAATTGAAAACGGCAAAATAATGGAGGTAGCCGCTAAGGAAAACTTCTCGACAAAATCTGGAAACACCAAATTAAACAAATACAAGGTTAATAAAACAGCCGCAACGAGCGACACATAGACAAGGTATTGTATGGGCTTAGGGTATTTTTTCAAAGATAACCCCCTCCTCTTATTCATCTATATCCATTTTAACATGTTTATCTCATTTTCAAATCAAACAGATAAAAAAAACAGCCGCAAAAAGCGCCTGTTTTTGTCATTATCGTCTTAAGCCTAATTGTTTGATCAATGCACGATAACGTTCAATGTCTTGTTTTCTTAGGTAGTTCATTAAATGACGACGACGGCCAACTTTCATCAAAAGCCCGCGACGAGAATGAAAATCGTGTTTGTGTTGTTTGAGATGTTGGTTCAGGCTTTCGATTTCTTTGGTTAAAATCGCAATTTGAACTTCTGGTGACCCTGTATCGCCTTCTTTAACGCGGTAGGTTTCAACCAATTTTTGTTTTTCTTCTTTACTTAACATGATGTTGCCTCCTTTTTTAATAGATGACCCCT
The DNA here is from genome assembly GCA_003559585.1 of Mollicutes bacterium. GTDB lineage: Bacteria > Bacillota_I > Bacilli_A > Izemoplasmatales > Izemoplasmataceae > B1SED10-225. The sequence continues at coordinate 8,397 of PWKX01000161.1, forward strand.
AAAACTTAGTAAAACGTCGGAGACCGTTAAACCAAGTAACAGGCGCAAAAAATATTATAGCACAAGTCTTGAAATATGCAAGGTATTTCCTATTATTTATACAAAAAGTGTCGGGCTTTGTTTTTGCGACGCATCAATGGATCAAATAAGGCAATCATAGCCATGAACACCACCAATATCAAGATGCCAACATCAACCCCTGTGGTGGTCAGTGGCATCAACATTTGTGAGCCCTTCACACTTGTGTGCATGATGATCACGAGCAAGGTTGAGGCTTTCGAACGAATGTATAACCACGTTAACAAAAAAGCAAGTGGGATATGCCAAACAAAGCGCAGTAAAAAGCCTTGATAAGCCAGTTCGATGCTGTTGGTTTCATAAAAACCATTAAAATGTAGGGGTGCATACCACAACGACCATAAAACCCCAACCAGTAACCCAATGAGCACTGGGTGATGATCGGCTATGAGGGCATCGGTTAAAAACCCGCGCCAACCCAGCTCTTCACCTAAAGACCCACCAATCACGGTGATCACCACCAAGGTTAATAGCGCACTTATGATAAAAACCAAAGGGCTTTGTTCATCAAACAAGGTTGGCCAAGTCGCGCCAAATAAAACATCGATCAACGTCCCGGTAACCATCACTAAGGGAAACAACAACAGCGCGATGAACACCCAGCGTTTATGATAGACATAGCTAAGCGCAGATTCAAACAAAGCGTGTTTATCTTTTAACACAATCACCATGCCTAAAACATAAGCTGACACGTCAGCTAATAGGAGCATGCCAATCACCGTTGGCACATCAAAGGTCATCGCAAAAACCGTTGGCACTGCAAATAAAAGCATCGAGAAGCTCAGCACAAACATCGATATATGAACTTTCATATCCGGCATGAGCTGTTTATTTTCCCGTAATAATACAATGATGATGGCCATCAAAGACGGACCAAAAGCGCCTGTTAAATCGAGTAACGTTTGTAGGTTTTGATGCCCAAAACTCAACAAAGGAGACAGTGACCAAATCGTCCAAGCATACCCAAACGTTAAGATTAAAAACATTCTAATCGGATAACGTTCAACCATCATACTCATCGACATTCACATCCTTAAATAACCTTAAGGTTTCAGCTTCATCTTGTTGAATCGCGGTGATTAACGCCGCTTTTGAATGAAACCGTTTTTCATCACGCAGCCGTTTAACAAACACCGTTTCAATCGTTTCACCGTACACATCATCGTTAAAATCAAACAAATAACTCTCAACACTGATGTGATCATTAAGGTTTAAGGTTGGGTTATAACCCACAGATGTCATCGATTGATACCACTTACCTTTGATTTTACTCATCGAGGCATAAACACCACGTTTAGGAATCAAATAAGCCCCAACATCAATGTTGGCCGTTGGGTAATTGATTGTACGGCCCTTTTTCTTACCGTGGATCACCTTACCTTTAATCCGGTAATGACGCCCTAAAGTTTCGGTGATTAAATCAACTTGTCCGTTTCTAATTTGTTCTCTGATGATGGTTGAGCCGATTTTAAACCCTTCATGGCTTAATTTATCAACCACCACGGTTTTAAAGGGGGCGTAGGTTTTCAACGTATCAACCGTGCCACTGGCCCGTTTGCCAAAGGTAAAATCAAACCCACAAACCAAAAACTTTAATGGCTTTAAATAACTATCGATAAAATCAAGGGGATCCATGCCGGCTTTTTGCCGGTCAAACTCAATCACATACACCACATCAACATCAAAGGTTTTTAACGTTTCAATTTTATCTTGAAGGGGCGTAATATAATAATAATCAATATCTAATAACACATGCTTAGGATGTTTATCAAACGTAATGATGGCACTCGGCACATCGTGCTTTAAAGCGAGTGAACGCATCGTTTGAATCAACGCTTGATGCGCAAGGTGGACACCATCAAAAAAACCGATGGCCGCAGCGGTGTTTGGTTCGATGTGGTTGCCATTTAATTTTACAACTTTCATGTGAATCTTCCTTTAAGTTAAGTTATGAACACTTTATCAGGTTTATACACCGCGCCTTCAACGTGCGCATAAACCGCAATCAAGTCGCCGTTTTGATCGGTGATTCTCAGCAAAGCCTCACCGCGGTTAATCTTTAAAGGCTTACCGTGAGAGACATCGGTTTTTTCTTGGGCACTGGCGGTGTAAAGCGGCAACGAACTAAGCGCTTCAGATAACGATAATAAAGGCTGTTTTTTTAAAGGTAAATCCGCTAACTTAACCGCTTGGTCCAGTGAAAACTGACCAGCCTTTTCACGGTGAATGCGGGTGGTATGCGCCGTTGCATTAAGTTGATGGGCTAAATCAAGTGCGAGTTTGCGAACAAACACACCCTTTGAACAATGCACCCTCATATCAAGATGCCACTGGTTGTCTTTTAAATAAACCTCAGAGGTCCGTTTTAAATCATAAATGGTCGTTTCTTTAGCCGGCACGGTTGGGATTGTTTGATGGTTCCGTGCGTATTCGTATAGTTTTTTCCCCTTCACTTTAACCGCTGAATAAGCCGGTGGGGTTTGTAAGTATGTGCCTTTAAAAGCTTCAATACACGCATCAAGCTTGGAAAAATCTTGCACATTGGTTGTGTGTGTGATCACACCAGTATGATCAAGCGTATCGGTTTCAACGTTAAAACAGATGGTAAAGGCATAAACCTTATCATCTTGATTTAAATACTGCATGATTTTAGTGCCTTTATTAACACCGAGTACCAACACACCACTGGCGGCCACATCTAAGGTACCAGCGTGTCCAACTTTTTTAGTATTAAAGGCTTTTCTAACTTGATTCACACAATCGTGTGAACTCATGCCCACTTCTTTTTCTAGCACTAAAATGCCATCCATAGTATCACCGTAAATATTATACACGATACCACTTTTTAATCAATCAAATGCCATAAAAAAAACGGCACTTTCCTAAGAAAGTACCGCCAAATTGACGATGAGTATTATGCGTTGCGTACCCAATCAACAAGTGCATCTTTAGGCATGAAACCAGCCTTTTGACTAACTACTTGTCCGTCTTTGAGTACAAATAATGATGGAATGCCTTGCACGCCATATTGTTGGGCGAGTCCAATGTTTTCATCAACGTTGACTTTAATCACTTTAATGTCTTCATTTTCACCGGCGACTTGTTCTAAAACAGGACCAATCATTTTACAAGGTCCACACCAATCGGCATAAAAATCTAGTAATACAAGACCATCTTTTACTTTTTCGTCTAAATTTGTACTATCTGCATAAATCACTGACATAATATTGCCTCCTTCATAAGTAACTATGGTTATTATACATACTTTTTCTCATAAACTCAAATCTTTTGCATGATGATTTTTTCTAATTCGTATGCGAATTCTCAACCCTCAAAATAAACAACGGTGGCGCCTTGTCCGCCTTCATGGTTTTCACCATCGCGGTGATGGTCTATTAACGCATGTTGGTTGAGTGTTTCTTTGACCATTTTCCTTAAAGCCAAGGTCCCGAACCCGTGAATGATTGTCGCATACGGTTGTTTAGAAAGCGCGCAATCATCTAAATATTTCTCTAATTCTGCCTGGGCCTCATGCACGCGCATGCCTCTTAAATCCAAGGATGATTGCACGTGTTTTTTCGGTTGTTTGGGGGTTTTTTTCTGTGGTGTTTCTGGTTTGGTGCCGGTTTTTGAATACTCAAACTCATCTTCATGAAACGTACTACTTAACGCGCCCATGTCGACACTCCACATGCCGTCTTTTAACCGTTTAGCCAACTCACCATAACGGTTGTACTTTAAGATATACACCGTATCACCCACTTGATAGGTGTGGTCTTTGGTTTGGGAGGTTTCTTCACTTTTTTTAGGGGTGAGGGCGTTGATGCTGTGTTTTTTCTCAGCCAGTTCGTGTTCTTTAAACGACGTTTGTTTCATGTGATCGAGTTCAGCGATGATGGCTTTGGCTTTATCTCTTAGGGTTTTTAGTTCTTTGTTGCTTTCTAAGGTGATTTTTTCTTTTAATGTTTCTTTTTCTTGTTGGAGCTTTTTCTTTGCTTGTTTGACGGTTTCTAACTCGGCGCTTAATTCAGCGTTTTTACGTTCATAGGTTTGCAACATATCATCTAATTGCTTGCTTTCTTTTTTCAGCTTATCAATTAAGGATGAGACTTCTGAGCGCGAGGTTAACACTTGGGATTTAGCGTGGTCAATGATGCTAGATTTCAACCCTAAGCGTTTAGAAATCAAAAAGGCATGTGATTCCCCTGGCACGCGCAAAAGCAATTTGTAGGTCGGTTTAAGTGAGGTTTCATCAAATTCAACCGAGGCATTCATGATGTAGTCTTCTGTATAGGCAAAAGCTTTTAATTCTGGGTAGTGGGTGGTCGCCACAATCACACTGTCTTTGGTGGCTAAATGGTGTAATATGCTCATCGCTAATGATGAGCCTTCTTTTGGATCGGTCCCACTACCAAGTTCATCTAATAAGATGAGTTGGTCATCATCATAATGATCAACGATATCAACGATCCGCTTTAAATGAGATGAGAAGGTTGATAGTGATTGTTCGATCGATTGTTCATCCCCGATGTCGGCGCGGATATGTTTAAAGATGCGAAAGGTACTGTCTTGTAAAGCGGGAATCATCATCCCACTTTGCGCCATCAAGGTTAATAGGCCGATGGTTTTAAGCGTGACCGTTTTACCGCCGGTATTAGACCCGGTGATGACCATCATGCGTTTGTTTTCATCAAAGGTGATGGTATTGGCCACCACGTCATCTGCAGCGATGAGTGGGTGTCTGGCTTTGTAAAAGCGAATGTGTTTATCCACCACAGGGATGCTGCCTTCAATCGCGTAGCCATAACGTGCTTTGGCAAACAACAGATCAAGGTGGGTAAAAAGCTTGGTGTTATGGTTCAGTGGTTCTATGTACTGTGCGACTTCTTGGGTTAGTGTTAGTAAAATGCGTTCAACTTCTTGTTTTTCTTCTTGGGTTAGCCTTAATTTCTTAGCGGTTAGTTTCTGAATCGCTTCAGGTTCAATGAAGACCGTTTCGCCACTGCTTGAATAATCTAAGACGGTGCCTTTAACATTGTTTTTATCACTGAGTTTAACCGGGATCACATACCGCTCATAACGAATGGTAAACAACTTTTCAGTGAGTTTGCCGCTTTCTTTGTTTAACGTTTGTTCTAAGGTTTCTTTGATTTTACGGTCGGTTAAGTTTAATTGCTTTCTTAAGGTTTGCAAGGTGTTAGAGGCGGTATCTTTCATCAGCCCACGACGATCAAAAACAGCATCAATCGATGCTTTTAATGTTTTTAAGATGATCAAGTCTTCCGCATAACGCATGATGCTGTAGGTTTCATCGATTGATTCGGGAAACTTGATGATCTCGCGTTTTAAACGAGCGGCGGCTTCAATGTGTGCGGCGATGTTCATAAAATCTTTTGGGTCAATGGCCGCACCAATGCGAACGCGATTAAGCGCTTGTGAGAGTGAGTGGATGCCCCCAAAGCCTGGTGTCACATCATGGATGACATATTGATAGGCTTCTTTGAGTTCTTTAAACGCTTGTTGAATGTTTGCTTCTTCGGCACTCGGTGTCATTTTCTTCGCTGCATCTTTACCATCATTGGTCTGTGCATAGCTTTGTAACGTTGTTTTAATCTTGTCATACTCTAGTATCTCTAAATCGAATCCCATATTAATCACGTCCTCAATCTATTATTTTATCAAATTTCGTGGTAAAATAAAGAAAAGGACGTGAAAAAGATGAATTTTGTCATGGAACTCGATTCTACCCAAATTGAAACGTTGCTGGATTTTTACAGGCATAATGTAAAAATCGAGCCAAGTGCGCATGTGCATGCTGTCATTAAAGACGACGATTTGGTCATCACGATATATAACACTAAAAAGACCATGTTTCAAGGCAAACATGCAGAGGAAGTCTTTTTCTTTTGGCATGAAACATTTGATTTACCCATGCCACCAGAACTAACCAAACCTAAGATCAACGATGATTACTTTACCCCCTCAATTGGCTCTGATGAATCTGGGGTTGGTGATTATTTTGGACCACTCACGGTATGTGCGGTTTATGTATCGAAAGCGGACGTTGAGTTCATCAAAGCCGCTGGTGTTAAAGACTCGAAAAAAATGACCGATAAGCAAGTGATTGAACTCGCACCAAAACTGATGAAAAACATCACGTATTCTTTGCTTGTTTTAAACAATAAAAAATACAATGAACTACTATTAAAAGATTACAACGCCAACACACTCAAAGCTTACTTACATGCACAATCGCATAAAAAACTATTGGCTAAAATCGATGGCAAACCAAAAATCATCGTCGATCAATTTTGTAGTGAACCAACGTATCATCGTTACTTAAAAGCCTTTAAAAACCCTATCAAACCTGATTTATTCATCACCAAAGCAGAAAGCGCGTATGCCTCAGTGGCAACCGCCAGCATCATCGCCCGGTATGCGTTTTTGGTTCACTTAAGCAAACTATCGGCTAAAACGGGGATTAAGTTATTAAAAGGGGCCAGTAAAGACGTTGATCAGTTGGCTTCTAAACTGATTAAAAAAGGTGGCATGAATGCCTTAAATCATATCGCAAAAATTCATTTTAAAACAACGGAAAAAGCCAAAGCACTTCTTGATAGCAACAACCCTAGTTATTAAAAAAGTTTGACCGGTGTGTTAACCCGTCAAACTTTTTTTATGCTTTTGTTTTTTTCTTATACTGATTTTTACGTATGAACGTTAAGGTGGTTTGTGTGTCGGTGTTTTCAATCTTAAGTTCATCAATTAGGTGACCAACAATTTCTAATTCACTTTTATCATCAATGTCACCGATTAACTCCCAACCATACGTTTCAACTTCTAATTCACGTTCGCGTTCAATTTTTTCTTTCACGGTTTTAAGGGCTTCATCTTTCAACCGCTCAGATGTGGTGATAAACGCTGTTTCTTCTTCGTTAATCTTCGTTCTTAACGTGAAATCAGCATGTCCATGAAGCAGATGAAACAGTGATAATTCACGAATGATTTTACTGATGATGCGCATTTCTAATTTATTCATGTTACCCCGCCTCCTCTTCTTTACCATTTTTAGTGATTGCTTCTAAAAAGGGAACCAACATCGCAGCCACAAACCCAGCGGCAAAGCCGTTGTTGTATAAATCAAACCCACCTTGAAACTCATAAGCCAGTGGGGTGATGATGATATGGATAAACCCTGCAAGCACACCGACAAAGAAACCAAAACGCCCAGCAATAGGCGCAAGCGCTGTCACAAACAACACCGCAATGCTCATCCCCACCGCATCCAGTGAATAAACCGGTGATACCAAGGTGGCAAGGACGGCCCCAGTCATAACAGGAATGACGTTTTTAACGTGTTTACCAAAGGCACCAAAGCCCATCACCGTTAAAATACCACCCATCACCGGTCCGTTAATCTCAATGCCTAAAATCATTAAAAACAGCAACGAAATCAATCCGAGTAAGCCAACGTTTAACATCGTTGGTGCACGGCCATAATCTCTAATAAAATCACTAACCAAGCGGCCGGAACTATTTAATAACTTAGGATACTTCTTTAAGACTTCTTTATCCTCAACAAACGCACTGATGATAAAGATTAAACTCATCGCGACGGTTAATAAAAACAGTTCGTTGTGGTACACCTCGCTCGTCGGACCACCTAAAAAGAAATCAAAGTCAAATGCCCTTAAGATGGCTGAATAAACCATCGACATGATCCCCATCGCAAAGCCAATGTTATAAAGGTTATACCCTTTATGAAACCGGGTGGTATGCGCCGATAAGGCTGGCAGGACAAACCCTGTGATAACCCCGACGATAAACCCAACAGGAATCCCGATATAAAGGGGCCAACCAGTTCCAAAGATTAAAAAACTTACAATTGGTGAAATCCCTGTAGAAAAGAGGACGACAATCATAAATGATTTAAAATCTAACCGTTGGTAATTAGCGTAAAGATAAATACCGATATAAATAGGAATCGTGTTAAAGATGTTTTTACCGAAAAACGAAAACCCAGCGATGGTAAACAAACCCGCAAACATCGGACCTGTCATTTTCATTTTCAGTCTATTTAACATGATGATGTTGATTAACATGATGGTTGAAACATTAAACATCGTTGCCCCAAAGCCACCAATATAAAGATAATCGCTGATTAAAACACTGGGACTTTTTAAGATATCAACATACCCAGTCACCAACGATGAAAATGAGCCTGTTAAAAAACTCATTGAAAACAATAAAATAAAAATAATGGGTGTGATCATTTTTTGCTTAAGAAATCGTCTAAAAAAATTCATGTTGTCGATCCTTTCAAAAAAAGCTACACCCATTATATCAAAAAGTTCTATGTGATGCGATTATTTTTTTATATTGCTTAAGAAACCTGGTAGGTTATCTCTACGGTAGCCTTGATGGCTTTTGAATAAGGGCAGAAGTTTTTCGCTTGTTCTACCACCGCTTCTTTGGCTGTTTGTGATAAGCCTTCTAACTCAACGAACACATCAAGTTTAAATTTAAAGCCACCTTCTTCATCTTCAACCAACAACGTATCGGCTGTGACCCGTAAATCATCATAGCTTTGTTTGTTTTGCATCAGCATAAACTCAATTGAACTGGCAAAACATGAGGCATACCCAGCAGAAAAAAGCGTCTCTGGGTCAGTGCCTGATTGAGACTTAGCCCCCATTTCAACTGGTTTGGATAATTTTAATGATAACGCATTATCTAGGCCGCTAATTTGACCATCACGGCCCCCATCAACACGCACTTTACGCGTTAAAAATGTTTTCATATTATCGCTCCTTAACATTATTTTGTAACACAAACCATTATAAGCAATGAAACCATTTAAAACAAAACATACGCTTATGTGTGTTCTTTTATAAATAAATAAGTGTGTTTGTAATTTTTCGCAATAAAAATCATGGTATAATGAACCCATCAAAGCAATGAGGAGGGTTTATGGCATATATTCAAATGTTTGTGGTTGCACTGATCATATTTTTCCTCGTTGATATGTTATGGCTTGGTGTGATTGCTAAAAACTTGTACCAAAAGAAAATTGGATTTTTACTTAAAGACAATGTGAACTGGGTGGCTGCGATCATCTTTTATCTACTGTTTATCGGTGGGGTGGTCTTTTTCGTCTTAATCCCAGCTCAAAATCAAGATTCAGCACTGTATGCATTTTTAGTTGGTGGGCTGTTTGGTCTGATCACCTATGCAACGTATGATTTAACCAACTTGGCCACCGTTAAAAACTGGCCACTATCCTTAACATTTATTGACTTAGCATGGGGTAGTTTTCTAGGGTTTAGTACCGCTGGCTTTACTTATTTAATCTTAACCATTTTTTGACCTTAAAAAGGAGTGAATACGATGAGTGAAACACGATTAAGCATGGACACGATGTATCAGTCGTTTTTAGCTGGTGCAAAGGCTGTTATAAAACATAAACAACACTTAAATGAAATCAACGTTTTTCCGGTTGCTGATGGCGATACAGGCACGAATTTAGCAAGCTTGATGCAATCGATCTTACAAGAATCATCGCTCAACAAAAACGAAAAAGAAAAATTAAAACAACTCGCTGATCAAGCCTTAATTGGTGCAAGGGGTAACTCTGGGATCATCTTTGCACAGTATTTAAACGGCTTTATCATCTCGCTTGATAATGAGGCCACTGACATCAGTGTTGATGAGTTTATCACCTCAGTTGAAAAGGCGTTTCCTTATGCCTATGACGCCATTGAAACCCCGGTTGAAGGCACGATGATTACATTGATGCGCGAATGGGGTCAATCGATGCGCACTTTAAAAGATCATGTGAAAGACTTTGGCGAATTATTGCGTCAATCGGTTGAACATTTAAAAGAATCACTGGCTAAAACCCCTGATGACCTCGCTATCTTAAAAAAACACAACGTCGTTGATGCGGGTGCTAAAGGCTTTTTCCATTTTATTGAAGGGTTTATGAAGTTTGTGAACAACGAAGAGATGGATGCTTTATATGATGATACCTTTGATGATGAAGGACAAATTCCAACCGATGAAGACTTCTCGAATCAAACCTATCGTTACTGTACTGAAGCACTTATTACTGGTGAAAACCTCCAAGCTAAAACCATCAAAGTTGCCTTACATGGCTTAGGCGATTCTTTAGTTGTGGCTGGACATGAAACCAAAGTACGCATCCATATCCATACCGATAAACCTCAAGACGTCTTTTACGTGTTAAGAGATTATGGGCATATCGCTGAACAAAAAGTTGATGACATGCAAAAGCAATACGAGATTAAAAATAACCGGAAACATAACATTGCCCTCATCACCGATTCAATCGCTGATTTACCACAAGCTTACATCGATGACCATCAAATCCAACAAATCCCGGTTAACATCATGATTGAAGACAGCAACTATTATGATAAATTAACGATCACCTCAGACCGTTTTTATCAGTTTATGGATGAATTAGACACCTATCCAACCAGTTCTCAACCAAACCAAAAACAAATGGAGAACTTCTTCTCTTACATCAGTACGTATTATGACTATATCTTAGTCTTAAGTGTCTCTGCTAAAATGAGCGGAACCTATAACGTGATGCGCTTAGCGGCAAAATCGGTAGAAAACGCTGAGATTCGTGTGGTTGACACCAAACAAAACTCAGGCGCTGAGGGTTTACTTGTCATGCGTGCACAAGAGATGATTGAAGCGGGACAGTCTTTAGATGATATTGAAAGTGCCATCAAAGATTTAAGCGAAAGAACCAAAATCTTAGTGTCTGTCAAAACACTTAAATACATGGTCCGCTCTGGGCGTGTGTCGAAAGTCACCGGTGTGATTGGTAAAATCGCCAACTTAAAACCCGTCATTTCCATTGATCAAGCGGGTAATGGCATCATCTTCTCTAAAGGTTTATCGATCAAAAGCAGCACCAATACCATCAAAAAACATGTTGAAAAAATCGCCAAAGAAAAAGGCATTGAACGCTATGCCATCGTGCATGCTAATGCCTTAGAACGGGCGCATCAATTTGCCAAAACCTTTGAAGACATCATTGGACAAGCCCCGTCTTACATCATGGATATTTCCACCGTTGTGGCGATGAGCGCAGGCATCGGCACAGTGGCCATTGCTTACATCGAAAAATAGGAGGCTATGACATGGAACTTAGCTTTATCATTGGCTTGATTGTTTATGCCTTGTTTTTTACCGTAGGCTTTCTTATCTCCCAGTTAAAAAAAGACCAATCGTTTGCGTGTGTCTTATGGGGCAGTGGCTTTGTTGTCTTAAGTTTAGTTTTGCTCTTTACAAGCCGAGAGCGTGCAACACAAGGGTTGCTTCATGCGCACTTATTTGTCGTGATTTTTATCGGTATTTGGGGTGCGAGGTTAAGCTATTTCTTGTTTAAACGAAACCAAAAAAACGGCGAAGATCAACGTTATAAAACCATGCAAAAAGCGTGGCAAACCAACCCTAAAACCAACGCCTTTTTCAAGATATTCATGTTACAAGGCTTGCTTCAATACCTCATCGCTTTACAAATCATGGTTTTGTTTGCCTTTCCCAAAGAAAACGCTGGTGTGGCTGGGTTTAGCGGGCTTATCATCGGGGGTCTTATCTGGTTAACTGGATTTTTATTTGAAGCCATTGGCGATCAACAATTACGCAATTTTAAACACCGACCTGAAATGCATGGACGCATCTTAAAAACTGGCTTGTGGCGCTACACCAGACATCCTAATTATTTTGGCAATGCGTTGATGTGGTGGGGGATTTTCATCATCGTTATCACCAACACCACCTTACCCTTTAACCTACTAGCCATCATAAGCCCGGTGCTCATGACTTACTTACTGTTATACATCTCAGGGGTGCCTATTTTAGAAAAACATATGATGCAAAAACCTGAATATCAAACTTACGCACAAAAAACATCTAAGTTTTTCCCCTTACCACCAAAATCAATAAAAAAAGAAAATCGGTGATTTTCTTTTTTTTTGGCTTTATA
>PWKX01000082.1 GCA_003559585.1 Mollicutes bacterium
ATGGCGTTCCGGGAGGGATTCGAACCCCCGACCGATGGCTTAGAAGGCCATTGCTCTATCCAACTGAGCTACCGAAACATACGTGTCATTTCAAGATATCAAGCGATTAAGAGTCATCTCAAAATGCCTTAATAATTATATACCAACCATGGTTTTTTGTAAAGGCCTATTACAACCAATTTAAAAGCAATTCCGGTGGAATTGCTTTTATCTTGAAAGTTTTTTGATAAAACAAGCATCTGTGGCTTTACATTGGTCTGTATCGTAGTGAGCACAAGTCCCCTCAACAACAATTTGCAGTTTATTGACGTTGAAGTTTTTAAAGATTTCGTGATTCTTAATATAATCAAAAATATCAGAATCATTGATCTCAATGATGTTGTTGTTAACACGGCATGTCACATGGATATGAGAATCAGCAGAATGCGTAGATTCATCAATGGTTAAATCATAGTGTTTTTTGCCATTAATGAAAATTTGCGTGACGATTTTATGTTCAATTAAAAAATCAATGTTATTATAGACAGTTCCCAAATTATGAAAGCCAAGTTTCTTCAATTCAGAGTGAATTTCTTGAATGGTTAAATGTTTGCCTTCAAGCACATCAATAATCGCTCTTCTTTGTTTAGTAATTCGAACATTTTGTTTTCTAAGTTCTTGAAAGATTGCTTCTTTATGTTCCATAATTATCACCCACTGCTATATTAACATTTTTATAAATAAAAAAACAGTGAAATACCTATAAAAAAGCGATAACACCTTATTAAAGGTATTATCGCTTGATTAGACTAACTGTCAATTGTTTTTTGTTTAAGTTTATCAACCACATATGGTGGGGCAAAGGTTGACAGGTCGCCTTTGAATTGGGCGATTTCTTTGACAGTGGTGCTACTCATAAACGAATACTTATTATCAGTCATGAAAAACACCGAATCAATGCCTTTGTCTAAGACACGGTTGGCATGCGTCATTTGGAATTCATACTCAAAATCGGTTAAAGCTCTAAGCCCACGCACAATGTGCGTCGCGCCTAAAGCTTTCGCGTGTTTCACCGTTAAGGTATTAGAGGTATGAATTTCAATTTTATCTTGGCATGATTGTAAGCAATGTTTAATCATATCAATGCGTTCATCTTGATCAAACATCGTATTTTTTCTAGGGTTCACACTCACTAAAATATAAAGCTTATCAAAAATTTTTAGTGCGCGTTTAATGATATCAATGTGACCGTAAGTAATGGGATCAAAACTCCCAGGATAAAGGCCTACTTTCATAATGAAGGCCGCCTTTCTAACAACAAGATTTTGGTGATGCCCATGGTGCGTTCTTTTTTAATTGTTAAGGTTGATGGAATGTCAACCGTAGTTGTTTTACCCGTTAAGATGGCAATCACCCCATGAGGGTTTAAGATGGTATTTTCTTCAATTAACGCTAGACAACGCTTAAGTAAGTCGCTGTCATATGGTGGGTCCAACAGAATCAGATCATAACGACCTGCCTTAGCATTTAGAAACTTTAAGGCATCCATTTGATGGGTGTTTGTGGATTGTTGAATGGCAAGGTCGGTGATGTTATCTAATAAAACGTGATAAGCACGCCTATCTTTTTCTACAAACTCACAAAACCTTAAGCCTCTAGACACCCCTTCAATGCCCAAAGCCCCACTGCCAGCAAACAAATCTAAGGCAGTTTGCCCTGGTAAGTGGGTTTGAAGGCTGTTGAACAAGCTTTCTTTAACGCTATCTTTGGTGCTTCTGGTTTGATCACCAGCCACCATATGCAGTTTTCTACGCCGGTATGCACCAGCAATCACACGCATGTTATGCGCCGTATGTGATTTGCTTGACGGTTTCTTCATCTAAGGCGAGCACCATCTTCTCGATTAAATCAACAAGCGCATTGTAATCATCTTCATGCATGATTGATGTATGAGAATGCAAATATCTAACCGGCACACAAAGTGCGATTGATGGGACCCCTGAACGGGTTAAATGCATTTTTCCACCATCAGTTCCACCACGCTTAAGATGGGTTAACTGATAAGGGATATTGTGCTTTTCAGCTAAGGCAATTGTGAAATCACGCATGCCTTTGTGGCCAACCATGCTAGAATCGCTGATCATGATGCCCACACCCTTGCCAAGTTCGGTCTCTTTTGAACCGCCTGGAAAATCGTGTGCAATCGTCGTATCAACCGCAATACCGATATCTGGGTTGATTTGGTATGCACTGGTCGTCGCCCCGCGCAAGCCAACTTCTTCTTGTACGGTTCCCACACCAAAATATGTGTTTTGATGTTCTTTATTTTTAATACGGTTTAAGACATCAATCGCTGCGGCACAACCAACACGGTTATCCCATGCTTTACCTAAGTAATATTTTTCATTGCTTAAAGTCATGGGTTGAATATACGGTGTGATCATATCGCCAAGACGAATGTTTAGTTTTTCAGCTTCTTCTTTATCTTTAACCCCAATATCTAAATACATGGTGTCCATATCAACTGGTTTTTTACGCTCTTCAGCAGTTAAAATGTGTGGGGCTTTCGCACCAATCACACCACGAATTTTTTGGTTATCGTTGGTGGTGATTTCCATTTGCTGAGCCAGCATCACCTGTGACCACCAACCACCTGCTGGAATAAACTTAATGTATCCTTCATCGGTGATTTTTGTCACCATGAAGCCAACTTCATCCATATGACCAGCGACCATAATCTTAGGACCGTTTGATTGACCAACGCGTTTGCCAATGACACTACCTAAATTGTCATAGCTCACTTCGCTGTTTTTTTCTAATTGTTTACTCATGTAATCGCGAACTTCTTTTTCATTCGCAGGAATGCCGTTTAAGGCTGATAGTTCTTTTAAAATTTTATGCATCTACATATCCTCCTAGATTTATGTGGTTGTTTTTGTTTTAGCGGGTTTATCTTTATGGGTTGCTTGGTTAATACCAATGAAAACATAAAATAAGCCGATGGCAAGACCAATCACTAAAAAGACAACGTCTAAGTGATTTAAAAATGGCATACCAGCAAATAATATATAAGCACCAATCGTTAACACCACAATGTAGGTTACAAATTTCGGTAAATCGGTATGCTTATTCAGTAAATGAAGAATGAGTAATAACACAACCCCACGTAAGTAAAGCAGTAAACCTAAAGCCACCGTTAAGGTCATATCTGTCCCAAAATCAAGCAGTAAGAACACCGCTAACCCAATAGCAATGACAAACTCGACGGTTAATATAAAAAGCACCCGGTTATCATGATAATGTTTATAGTCTTTCACGAACCGTAGCACACTATACACCATAATCAAACCAGCGGCGATATACGTTACCCAATCGTCCAACATCTCCATAAAGAAACTAACTAAGAAAAAGGCAATAAATACAATGCCTACAACTAAATTAATCACATGGTTCTTGCTAATCATTTTTTTCATTTTGATTCCTCCTTAAGATTTTGTAAGTGATTGTATTTTTTCATTTTGATTCTCAATGATGCGTTCAAACACACTAAAGAAGTTTTTAAGTTCACGTGGTTTGACATTTTTTGTTAAATCTTCTGCACATGTTGTTTCAATGTCCATCACTTGCTGGCACAGCGCTTCACTGGCTGCGGTTAAACTAATGTGCATCAATCGGCGGTCTTTCGCATCTTTTTCACGCTTGATCAAGCCTTTTTTTTCTAAACGTGTCAAGACCCCAGAAAGGGTTGCCTTATCCGTATCTAAGTACACAAGCACTTCTTTGGCACTTAAAGACTGATGTTTCTTAATGGTTTTCAAGACTTGATACTGAGCATAGGTTAATTCAAACCGCTCTAAAATTTTGCTCATCATCCGTTTATGCAACATCGATGATTTGTTGATCGTGGTACACACTTCTTCTGTCACATCAAACACCTCTTCCTTGTACATAGGTTGCACACAAAATATTATACTTCGTTTTACATCCTTTTTAAAGAGAAAAACAAAAAAAGCTTTAACCCCGAGGGGTTAAAGCCGTTAACTTATCGGTTGATCACGATCTTTTTCTTCATCTTTTTTGCTTGGCGCTTGAATGCCTGTTGGCATCTGATCTTCAGCTGAAGGTTGATCGGTTGTTTCAACGGTTTTATAGCGACGGTAACGGTTATATTCGTTATACCCATCAAAAGCACTATAAGCAGCGCCTAAAAAGGCAAGGATTGCAAGTAAGATAACCAAATCTGAAGCTTGAAAACCTCTTGAAAAGATAAAGGATGCAACCACAATTGCAGCGATATGGAAGAAGTAACTCACATGATCACCGGACTCAGCGCCATCACTAAGACCATAAAAATGTACCATTCCACGGACCAGTAACACACCCGCTAACATATAACCAAACACAGCCCCTAAGCCTTCTTCTGTGAAAAAAGCACCGAGTATAAAAATGGCAGCGACTAAGATGTTTAACGTGATTTCGATGATGTTAATGGTTTTAATTAAATCACTTTTTTGTGTGCGAACAAACGGCACCAACCTTATGATCGCATAAACGGCAATTACCACACCAACCGATGCTTCAATGAGTTGATCAATATCTATCCAGATGAGCACAATCCCTAATGTAATGAGTAATGCGGCAGCAATAAGTTTAAGAAACCAGTTATACATGTGAATCGTTGTAACTAATTTGTTGGCCATTTTATCCCTCTTTCTTGGTTCATTGATATCTATATAATACTATTATAGTCTTGCACGGCTTAAACCACAAGTTAAACCATAAAAAAATAGGTCCATGGGAAATCACTCGATTGCAGAACCGTCGCTCTACTATGGGGGTAACCTCTTGCTCAACCTTTAGGATTCCTTTAAAAAGCAAAGGCGTTCAACACCGGTTAAGCCTCGGTTCCTTATGTGATAATTTGGGGTCGCACGTGAGTGATTTCCCATCGACCTATTCACACTTAAATTATAAGTTGATTTTCTTTAAATGTCAATCGACTTGACCACAACCTTACATGCGGGCGGCGACATTGAGTAAAACTTTACCAAATAGCCCTACACACAAAAAAAGAGGGCCTAAGCCCTCTAAATAACGCGTTAATCTAATAAATCATCAATATCACTAGGTGAAAAAGATCCCGTCTCAACATCATGGGTATAATCAAATGTTTCATCTTCCATGACTTGTTCTTCTACTTGATTGGCAAAAGCCTCTTCTGATAACGCTTCGTTAAAATCAGCCAAGGTTTGTTCAGCCTCCATAGGCTCATCATAAATAATAACCTCAACATCGACACTTTGTGGTAATGTTTCATCTGTTTTAGCTACCACATAATGCGTGGTGCCGTCCACATCAATCACGATGTCATACACCGCATGGTGGAAATAGGTTTCTTGTAAATCAATCATTTGAAACAGTACATAGGCATGATAATCAATCGACTCAATGTCATATTCACTCCCGAGCATTTCATCGATTTCATCGATTACATAAACGATGTGTTCTTGTGCAACATCCTCTTCCGGTGAACCACATGCTGCGATGCTAAAGATAGTGACAAGTGATAATAGCATGATGAGTTTTTTCATCATTATCCCTCCTAATCTGTGATCACTTGACATCTATAGTTTAACATATTAAATGCTAGGTGCAACTAAAGTGATGGTGGCCTCATTGACATCTTTTGATTTATTATGTATAGTAACGTGAGGTGATAACATGAAACG
>PWKX01000154.1 GCA_003559585.1 Mollicutes bacterium
AAAAACTTTCTAAAACTAGGGTTTTTCACAATTGGTGCAATTAAGACCATTTTATCGACCTTTTGTGTTTTTGAAGCAATCACACTCGCGGTCGCTGCGCCGAGCGAATAACCAATCACATAAATCTTCTTAAACGGTTGGCGCATCATATCCAAAGTTTGATTGATAAAACGATTGAAATCTCTGATGCGTGCTTTTGGAAAATAATCACCCACAAATGACCCAGGAATGTTGTGCGGATAATAAACAAAATATTGGTCATTGTGTTTTTGCATGTATTTTCTTAAGCCAGACAGTTCAGCACCGGTTGTGCCAGCGCCGTTGATGATGATACATAAGGTATCTTTTTTCATCGTTTAAACTGTTTATTGAACCGTAAGTCATTTGTGTAAAAATGCCGGATATCTTCAATGCCGTATTTCAACATGGCTAAACGCTCAACCCCAATACCAAAAGCAAAGCCTTGGTAAATATTAGGATCATATCCGCTCATTTTCAGCACTTTATCATTAACCATGCCAGCGCCAAGAATTTCAATATAACCGGTTTGTTTACAAATAGAGCATCCTACACCATCACAGTTCGCACACGTGACATCTACTTCAACCGATGGTTCTGTGAATGGGAAATAATCTGGTCTAAATCGTATTTTACGATCAGGGCCAAATAAATGTTTTGCCACAACAAGCAACGTCCCTTTCAAATCACTCATCGTCGTTTCTTTATCAACAACCAGCCCTTCAATTTGCATGAACTGATGTGAATGAGTGGCATCATCATCATCCCGGCGATACACTTTACCTGGGCAAATGATTTTCACAGGTTTTTTACCTCCGTATTCAAGCATGGTTCTAACTTGTACTGGTGAGGTATGTGTTCTTAACAACGTATCTTCGGTGATATAAAGTGAATCTTGCATATCTCGCGCAGGGTGGTCTTTCGGTAAATTCAACTTTTCAAAGTTCATTAAATCGGTTTCAATTTCTGGACCTTCTTTAATTTGATAACCCATACCAATAAACAAATCTTCTATATCTTCAATGATTTGATTCAACAGATGTGCTGAGCCTGGTGAAAAATCAGGCGCATCTAGTGTCACATCAATCGTTTCTTTTTTCAACAAGGCATCCATCTCACGTTTTTGAATGATCACTTTTTGAGCGTCAATTAACGCTTCAAACGCTTGTTTGGCTTCATTAATTTTTTGTCCAAACGCTGGTTTTTCCTCATTCGATAAATCTTTCATATGACGCATCAGCTGTGTCAATTCAGATTTTTTGCCTAAATACGTGGCTTTTAACTGTTGGAGTTCATTTTGATTTTCCACAGTCGCTAACGCTTCTTCAAGCGATGCTTTTAATGACTCAATTTTGTTATCAACATTCATGTGATTCACTCCTTATCAAAATAAAAAAAGTCCCTAACTCAAGTAAGGACGACATAGCCGCGGTACCACCTTAATTCAATTAAGCACTCTAAGGCTTGATAACGTCAGCCAGACGGACAGGATTAGTGTCACTTGAAAGGTGAAAACCATTAAATGTATTGTGAGATGTTCGCAGCCAATCATCTCTCTCTTAGACAACCACATTCAAGGTCATGTCCCTTCGCATTGCGTTAAGTGTATTATACTAAACCCTGGCGATTTATTCAAGCTTAACCCCATAAAAAAACCACACCCTAACCTTGTGGCTTGTTTGGTGTGGTTTTATGGTCTATTGCTTTATGCTGTTAATGATAAGAATAAATCTATTTCTTCTTTAATCACGTTTAACGACTCATCCCAGAATGCACGTTTGGTGACATCAACACCGATTAACTGAGCAACATCTTCTACCGTCATTTTACCGGTTTTTTGCAATAACGTGTCGATATCTTCAACAAACGATGCGCCTTTCTTTTGATACTGTGCATAAATACCTTTTGCAAACAATAACCCAAAAGCATATGGGAAGTTATAAAAACTGAGCGACCCTCTGTAATAATGACCTTTGTTGACCCACATATAAGGGTGAAGGTTCTCTTGGTCTAAACCATCGCCATACGCTTCTTTTTGTGCTTCAACCATCATCGATTTTAAGCGTTTGGCACTAAGTGGTGTTTTCTTCCTTGCTTCAAACACATTTTTTTCAAAAATGAACCGCGACATGATATCCACAATCACTTGGGTGGTCCCCATTAATGATTGTTCTAAGATAAACAATTGTTCATCGCCTTTTGCATCATTTAAAGCAGCCTTTTTAACAATCGTCTCACATAAGGTTGAAGCGGTCTCAGCGACCGGCATCGTATAAGAGGCGTTTAAGATTGACTCTTTAAAGATTCGATCACCATGATAGGCATGGCCTAACTCATGGGCTAAGGTGATGACGTTTGAAAATGATCCTTCAAAGTTTGTTAAAATACGGCTTTGTTTTAGGGGGTGAATGTTAAAACAAAATGCCCCGCCACGCTTGCCATCCCTAGGGGTAAAATCAATCCACGACTCATCGTATGATCGCTTGGCTAAATCAGCCAAATCATCACCAAATGATCTAAAGTTTTTCACCACATAATCCATGGCTTCTTCGATTGAAAAAGTGGTTTCACTTTTACCAAGTGGGGCGAATAAATCATACCAAGGCAGACCGTTTTTGTGGCCTAACAATGATGCTTTACGCTTTAAGTATTGTCTGAATAATGGTAAATGATCACGCATGGATTCTATTAAAGCATCCAAGGTTTCTCGCTTCATTCTCGAATCATACACCGCTTCATCTAAAGCCGAATCAAAGCCTCTTAATGCTGTGATTTCGTTCACTTCACCTTTGATGCTGTTTAAGGCAGACGCCACCGACTGCTCAATTGATTCATAAGCCTTAAGTTCAGCTTCATAGGCTTGCTTACGGACCTTTTGGTCTTGATGGTGAGCCTTGTTTCTAAGATCGGTTAGGGTTACGGTTTTTCCATCAAACGTGGTTTTAAGGGTGCTTGTTAGTAACCCTTGTAATTGTCCCCAAGCAGAAGAGCCTGTTTGCGTTAATTTAGAAATCAACGCTTCTTCTTTTTCACTTAACACATATTGCGCACGATCAACGATCGACTTTAAATAAAAAGCATGTTCATGTAATGTCTCATCAGATTGAATCAAGTTATCTAAGTTTTCAACCTTTGGTAACCATTTGGAAAACGCTGTACTAAATGGTGTGGTTTTTGATGAAAGTTGTTGCATATGGTTCATCCAACCGTTAGCTTCATCATCAAGTGCGTTGGTGGCCATGGTTAAATTAACAAACCCAAATGCACGAATCATATGATGTCTCAAATCGGCATTTAAGCTTAAATACTGCTTGATTTTGTCTTTGGCGTCATCGGTTGTTTTTAGTCTCTCAACAAATGTTAACGCCTGTTCAATCAAACTTTCAATGGTGTTTAGTGTTGTTTTAAATTCTTTTGAATCAAAGCCAGGAAATAATGGGTCTAAGTCCCAAGTTTTCATGGTAAGCCTCCTAATTTTTTATTAAAAAACCCCTTCAAAAACTGGGTAGTAACCCAGCTTTTAAAGGGACATATGTTTTAACGTCTACTGCTTGCGATGATAGCAAGTAATCTAAGCATTTCAACAAATAACCAAACAATCGTAATAATCAATGATAAGGAAAGCATCCACTCATACCGTTTGTCAACGCTTGCTTCTACCATTTGTGTGATGTTGTCAAAATCAATCAATAAGAAGATTGAAGCCAAGACAACCCCAAGGACAACAACGGCTAAGTAAAGACCGAACATGTTACCGTAAATATCAGCGCCAAATAATGACATAATAAAGATAAACAAGTTGGCTAAAATTAAGCCCACCAACATTGAAAACATGATGCGTCTAAACATTGAACCGACGCGAATGATGCCACTTCTATAAAGGAAAAGCATCGCCAAGAACACACCACCAGTGGCTAAAATAGCGGTTGACACAATATGATCGCCAAATTGAATGGTATAAATCCCAGCAATCACACCGAGAAACGCACCTTGCATGATGGCATAGACAAAGGAGAAAAACGGTGCTAAATGTGGCTTAAACATCGCCACAAAAACAGCAATCATCGCAATGATTGGGGCACCTATCAAAAGACCGATGCCGCCGATAATTTGACCTGATTCAATGAGTAAACTAGCTGTAAAACTTCCAATTAACAACATAATCAATAATAGTAACGTACTTTTAAATACCACGCCAGAATAAGTCGCGGCGGTTGATGAGGCAACAGTTGCGTTTTTTTGCATATTTCTCATCATAGGGTTTGTGGTTCTAAATCTCATTTTAATCACCTCTAAATGCTATTATACATGATTTTTATTAAAAATGAAGTAAAATCAAATGTCAAATAAATTCATTTGTGATGTGTCTGGTAAATCACCAAACGCATCCAGGGCTTCAAGTTTTTTAAACAACGTCGTGGAAAGCAAGGTGCGTTCTTTCACATCTTCACGAGAGGTAAACATTTTTTCTTCTCTAGCCTTGACAATTGATTCTGCGACTTTCTTGCCTAACCCATCAAGGGCTAAAAACGGTAACCTGAGTGATTCATGATCGTTCGAGATCTTAAAATCACTGGCATCACTTTCAAGAATGCTGACCGGTTTAAAGTGGTAGCCTCTTTTAACCATTTCAAGCGCGACTTCTAAGACTGTGTATAACTTTTTCTCTGGGTCTGTGGCTTTATTGCCCTTAACTTTAATGTCATCCATGCGTTCTTCAATCGCATATTCGCCACCTTGCATGGCCACCAAATCAAACGCTGGGGCCCGTTTAGAAAAGTACGCAGAGTAGAAATAAATCGGGCGGTATAGTTTAAACCAAGCAATTCTTAAAGCCATCATAACATACGCTGTGGCATGGGCTTTTGGGAACATATATTTAATTTGTCCTGAAGACCAAATATACCATTCAGGGATCTTATATTGACGCATGATGTCTTTATACTGTAGCCATTTATCTTCATTAAACTGCGCTTTGCCTTTTCGAATGAACTCTGAGATTTCAAACGCTGTTTCACTAGGCATTCCGTTTTGAATTAAATATACCATGATATCATCACGGCAACCAATCACATCTTTAAACGGTATTTCACCATATTGTGTTTTTCCTGTCACCAACATCTCTGCGTTATTCAACCACACATCTGTCCCATGTGACAAACCGGATACTTTCACAATATCGGCAAATGTTTTAGGTCTAGAATCCCTTAACATGCCGCGCACAAACTGTGTCCCCATTTCTGGCACACCATATGAGGCTACCTCACTTTTAATGTCAGAAGGTTTTAAATGCAAAACCTCAGTCCCTGATAACATCTTATAGACTTGAGGGTCATCAATGGGAATGTCTCTAGCATCTTTAAAGGGAAAATTGATCGGATCGGCGGCCACATAATCCATTAAATAACGAATCATGGTCGGATCATCATGACCGAGTACATCCAATTTAAACAAGTTATCTTCAAAGGCATGGTAATCAAAATGCGTGGTGCGCCAAGAAGCATCGGTGTCATCAGCTGGATATTGTACTGGGGTGACATCGTAAATATCTTTATAATCTGGCACCACCACAATCCCACCAGGGTGTTGACCTGTTGAGCGTTTCACACCGGTGATGACTTTCGCCCGTCGCTCTATTTCTGCTTTTCGAATCGTTAAGTGTTTTTTCTCAGCATACCCTTTTACATAACCAAATGCGGTTTTCGAAGCAACCGTTGAGATTGTTCCCGCTCTAAAAGCACGTTCTTGACCAAAAATCTCACGGATATACTCATGCACAACCCCTTGATAATCACCAGAAAAGTTCAAATCGATATCTGGCACTTTATCACCTTTAAAACCTAAAAAGGTTTCAAAGGGAATGTCATGACCATCTTTTCTCATCATCGATTCACACTTAGGACAAGGCATTGGTTTTAAATCAAACCCACTATCAACATGGTCCAGTAAAGTTTGCAATCCTTTTTCCTCAGGTTTCACACCATAGGTTTGTTTTTCTTCAGGTGACATTTTAAAACTGGTGAAAAAGCACGCCGGACAAACGTAATGGGGCGGCAACGGGTTCACTTCTGTGATGTCCATTAACGTGGCGATAAAACTCGAACCAACACTCCCTCTAGAACCAACCAAATAGCCTTCATCTAAGCTTTTTTTAACCAGTAAGTGTGAGATGTAGTATACCGCTGAAAATTGATTATCTGTGATACTTTTCATCTCTTTATCGAGTCGATCTTGGACCAATGGTGGCAAGGTTTCACCGT
This sequence comes from Mollicutes bacterium, assembly GCA_003559585.1. Classification (GTDB taxonomy): domain Bacteria; phylum Bacillota_I; class Bacilli_A; order Izemoplasmatales; family Izemoplasmataceae; genus B1SED10-225. Next base: position 6,279 of record PWKX01000154.1, read on the forward strand.
ACATCTTTTTGGCGTTTGATCGAACCATATCAATCATTTTTGCTTCCACCGAAGGAATCCCTTTTAAGGCTAAAAAGTCATCTTTAGGTGCGTATAGTTCGTTGGTGAAAATATCAAAAGTTTCAATCATATTCGCAATGGCTTGGGTGTTTTTAACAACCATCTCATGGACTTTGTGTGCTTCAAAATGTGATAAGGCTTCAATCATCTCATCGGTGGTTCTAAAGTACTGTGATGGGATTTTATCATAACGGCTCAGCATATGATAACCGCCACCAACCACCGGGGTTTGAATGTAGATATCTCTAAAGGTCACACCCTCTTCTTCGATGTGATGCACATCGCCGGTTGCCACCACAGGCACCCCGGCTTGATCAGCAACCTTGACGATTCGTTTATGGGTATCCTTAATGCGTGTTTCTACATCTTCCATATCGCGCTTAAGATGCATATAATCAGGTAGTGGGCCGATTTCTACATAATCAAAAAACGCTACTTTTTCTTTTAGCATAGCATCCTCAGCATTTAAAGCTGTTTCAAAGAAGTCACTGTTCATACAACCTGAGCCAAACAACAGGCCTTCTTTATATTTAGACAACACTTTTTTAGGAATACCAGGGGTTTTACTAAAGTACTCTGTATTCGCAAGTGAGACAATTTTATATAGGTTTTTAAGCCCTGTTTTATTTTTTACAAGCACGCTAATATGCGCTTTTCTAGCGTTTAAATACGGGTTATACCCTTGATGTATGTCCTCAGGTGTTTTTAAATCAGCGAATGTTTTAAACCCGTTTTTATCAAAATCAGCAAGCATGTTTAAAAAGATATCACCGGTTGCTCTGGCGTCAAATTCAGCACGGTGGTGTCTTGATAACTCTACCCCAAAATGCTTCGCGACCGCTTTTAAATTAAAGCGTTTCAACGGGTAAAACTGTCTAGCAATTTGTAAGGTGTCAATGGCTGGGTAGGTTTTATCATAAAGCCCTAAATCTTTTAAGTTTTTATAGATATGACCCATATCAAATGTCGCGTTGTGTGCCACAAAAATGGTCCCTTCAAAAAACGCTTTAAACCTTGGCATCACCTGATCAATTGTCTTGGCAGTTTTCACATCATCATCTTTAATCCCGGTTAACCGTTTGGTAAACTCTGTCAATGGCTGCTTTGGGTTCACAAACGCATTAAAGGTATCCACGACTTGATGGTCTTTAATTTTAACGGCTGATATTTCAATGATTTTATCGTAATGAACCGAAAGGCCGGTGGTCTCAATATCAAAAACGGTGTAGGTTGCGCTGGTTAAATCCCCATCATAATCCCCGTGCACCAATCTAGTGTTAGCCTCATCCATCAAAGACACCTCAGCGCCATAAATGGGTTTAATCCCTGCTTTTTTAGCCGCTTTAGAAAACTCAGGGAAAGCTTGCACGTTATCGTGATCGGTTAAAGCAATCGCCTGATGTCCCCAATTTTTAGCCACCTTCACATAATCTTCAATCGCATCAATGCCATCTAAGGTACTCATCTTCGAATGCAGATGTAGTTCAACTCTTTTATCTGAAGCCTCATCCATTCTAGATTCTTTAGGCACAGGCATATTGGTGCGTTCAATGTTATCGGCAATCAACACCACTTCGTCGTTAAAATGGTCATATTGTGCATACGCTCTAACTTTCATCTTCATGCCGGTTTCACAGCGATCTAAAAACTTCATTTCTTCTTTATCCCGCACAAACTTCTTCACATAAATCGCATCTTCTAATTGTGATATAACAAACGTATATAACGTGGTTTGTTTTTTAATCGCGCGTTTTTCAAATGTTTCAATGATGCCTTCCACCGTAAAATTTGCTTGATGATGGGCACTTTTATATTCATTTAACGATGCTTCGTCAACTGGAATATCTTTAATTTTATACTTCACTGACGGCACTGTTTGTTCCCCATAAGCTTCATAGCTCGGTGTTTTTTTACGGCGTTTTTCAGCGGCTTGTTCTTCTATTTCATCTTGCTTACTTTGTTCTTCAATTCTTTCTGTGATGGTTGTTTCATCTTCACAGTACCTAACTTGAAGGCTCACATCAAACCCAAACAACAACAACCGTTGTTCAAGCGCATGCAACATATCTTCAACATACACACCATCTTTAGGACACACCACAGATAAAACCTTACCGTCTGCTTCAATCTTTAAATCCTTAATCGCTGTGTACCGAGGTTTTATCTCGATCATTGAATCTAGAGCTAAGGCGTAGTATTTTTCAATGTCATCATACGTTTCATGTTGATATTCAATTTTATAACGAACCCCTTGACAAGGATCCAAACTCATTGGCAATGATTCTAAACGGTGAACAAACTTCTTAAAGACATCCACGTTTAAAGGTTGATCAAATTCTATATCAAATGACCAAACACCGGTATCTTCATGAACAGCCAGTTCAATCAGTTTACCGTTGATGTCGTTTTTATGTGCGTTTAAATCTAATAGGTTTAACAGAATATCGAATTTGTTTTCCATGAACAAGGCACCTCAAATCTAACTTCAATTATAGCATATTGAACGAAAAAAAAAGTAGAGCAACTCTACTTATTTTTCAAAATCAATATCGATTTTTCCTTGCATAATTTCTTCTAATGCAATGCCCACCGGCTTAGAACATTTACTGTCAATCATCGAATCATCTTTTTCACGAATGATTTTAGCACGTTTGGCCGCAGCATATGATAATTTGTATTTTGAATCAATGTTTTTAAGCAACTCATCAATAGATGGGTAGCGTAAACCTTCAGTGTTTTTACTCATGTTTGTTAACCTCCATAATTTCATTGTATTTATAGATAGAACGTTCAGTCTTTGCATGTTCTGCACGAATGATGGCCAACACGCGGTCGGCGGCATTAGTCACTTCATCATTAACCACAATGTAATCATATTTATGGGCTAAGGGGAACTCACGTTCTGCTTTATCCATGCGCTTTTGAATCGTATCAGAGGATTCTGTCCCTCGTCTTAATAAACGTCTATATAAAGCTTCTTTGTTAGGTGGGGCAATGAAAATGAACACACCATCGGGTGCTTTTTCTCTAACTTGAAGGGCACCCTGGACTTCAATTTCAAGGACCACTTCTTTGCCAGCTTTTAAATGCGCTTCAATTTTATCTTTTGGTGTGCCATAATAATGACCCACAAACTCAGCCCACTCTAAAAACGCATCATCTTTAATTCTATTTTCGAACTCTTCTTTTGACACAAAATAATAATCATCCCCGTCAATTTCACCAGCACGAGGCGGTCTTGTGGTCATTGAAGTCGAATACACCAAGTCATGACCTTCTAAATCAAACAACGCTTTTCTAACTGTGCCTTTCCCGACACCCGAGGGACCACTTAAGACAATCAATAATCCACGTTCATTTAGTTTCAAAAGACGTCCCTCCATTCATGATTTGGTTTACTCAATATTTTAACACTTTTATATAGGAAATGTAAGCCTAAAGAATCACTTTTTCAAAAAACACATTCGTGGTACAATAGAATTGGTGATTATAATGAGTTTTGATGGCGTATTCATGCACCATATTATTGATGAGTTAAAACAGACATTAATCGAAGGGCGCATCACAAAAATCTATCAGCTTTCTGATTTTTCTTTTTTGTTTACCATTAGAGGCAAACAAAAACACCAACTACTGATCAGTCCTTCTAAACAAAACACACGCATGCACTTAACTAAAGCGACGTATCAAAAACCGATGCAGCCGCCTCTTTTTTGTATGATTTTAAGAAAACACATCGAAGGCGCTCGTGTCGATGCCATCACCCAACAAGGCAATGACCGCATCGCATTTTTTGAACTAAGTTCAAAAGATGAACTCGGGGATTTTGTCAAAAAAACTTTAATCTTTGAAGCGGTTGGTAAAGACGCCAATTTAGTTTTAACCGATCACAACAACATCATCATTGATTGTTTAAATCACACCCATCCCTTTGAAGATAAACGTACGATGATTCCTGGAGCGAGGTATGAACCGCTAACAGACACGCGCACCAACCCCTTTGACAACACAAAAGCTAAAGACATCTTTCAAACCCATGTTTTAGATAGCCCCACATCACTCATGCACGCCTTTGAAGGCATTGGGCCTACCTTAGCAAAGATTTGGTTTAACAGACAAGAACGTTCTGATTTCCAAAGCTTAAACACCATCATCCATGATCAAACCTTTCAATATTCAAAAGATAAACATACCATCTTTGCCAACACCGCATTATCCCACATTGATGGAAAAACGGTGACTTTTGACAATGCCAATACCATGCTTGATCAACTGTTTATAAACATGGAAGATAAAAATAAAACCGAACAACTTTACAAAACATTAGAAAAAAACATCAAACAACACATAAAAAAACATACCCATAAAATCGAAAAACTATCCCAATCGTTAGACAAAAATAAACACGCCAAAGACAACCGTATCAAAGGCGATCTCCTCTTAGCGAACCAACATCAAATCAAACGTGGCAGCCGCCATATAGAAGCCTTTGATTATGAACAAAACAAACCGGTTATGATTCCACTTGACCCAACTTTAACCGTTGTAGAAAACGCCAATCGTTACTTTAAAGCGTATAAAAAACAAAAAAAATCAATCCCCCATATCAAACAACAAATCATCCGCTCCAAAAATGAACGAACCTATTTTACGATGCTTGAAGACCAAATCAAACACGCTGATTTAAGTGATTTAGAAGAAATCAAACTCGAACTCCAACAATATGGTTATTTAAAACAGCGTCAAAAGCCCTCAAAGAAGTTATCAAAAAAGGCAAAGCACTTAACGTTCACTGATGAAGATGGCATCACCATCTTAGTTGGTAAAAACAACACCCAAAACGCTGAGATCACACATAAAATCGCCGCATATAATCACGTATGGTTTCACGTACAAGGTTTTGCCGGTTCACATGTGGTGGCACAAACCACCCTGGATTCAATCAGCGAAACTACCATTAGAACAGCCGCTCAGCTGGCCGCATATTATTCTAAAATGCGTCATTCCTCTAGTGTGCCTGTGGATTACACTGAAGTTAGACACATCAAAAAAATCCCAGGACAAAAACCTTGTTTTGTGACCTTCACCCATCAAAAAACCATCTACATTGATCCAGATGAAACCTTTATCAAAACACTTAAACACCAGTAAAATGGTGTTTTTTTTATGAAAAACGCACCCTTTAAAAAGGGTACGTTTACTTTAAGCTTTATCTTTTATTTCTTGTTTGATCATATCGATAAAATCAGCTTTAGATACCGTCACTTGTTCTTGGTGTCCATATTTACGGTACGTAACTGTGTTGCTTTGAACTTCTTCATCGCCAACAACAAGTTGGTAAGGAATTTTAGAGCGCTGTGCCTCACGTATTTTATAGCCTAATTTTTCATTTCTATTATCCAGTTCACTTCTAAACTCTAAATCCATTAAAGTTTCATGAAGTTCCTCAGCATACGCTTGATGGGCGTCTAAACTAACAGGTATGACTTTCATTTGAACAGGTGCTAACCAGGTTGGAAACGCGCCTTTGTATTGTTCTAATAAAATACTCATCAACCGTTCCCAAGTCGAGATTAAGCCTCTGTGAATCACCACTGGGCGGTGTTTTTCACCATCTTGACCAATGTAGGTTAAATCAAAGCGTTCCGGCAATAGGAAGTCAAGTTGAACGGTGCTCATTGTGATGACATGATCCATCGCTGTGCGTACTTGAATGTCTACTTTTGGTCCATAAAAGGCCGCTTCTCCTTTGGCTGAAACGTATTCAATGCCTTCTTCATCTAACAATTGTTTTAACGTGGCTTCCGCTTCATCCCACAGTTGATCATCGTCATGGAATTTACCCTTAGCATCATCACGAAGCGCAAGTTCAACATAATCAATTTCTAAGCCTAAATCACTGATGGCTTGATTGATTAGGTTATATGCATTTAATACTTCTTCTTTAATCTGGTCTTTTCTAGCAAAAATATGAGAATCGGTTAACGTCATCGCCCGTACCCGTTCTAAGCCTGATAATCCACCAGAAGCCTCAAAGCGGTGTTGGGTAACGATTTCTGCATAGCGTAGTGGTAAATCGCGGTAACTTCTTAACTCGCTGTTATAAACAATCATATGGTGTGGACAGCTCATTGGTCTTAACACAAAAGTTTCTTCTTTGCTCTTCATCAATGGGAACATATCATCTTGATAATGTTCGAAGTGACCACTGGTTTCATACAATGATTTGGTGCCTAACACCGGGGTTGAAACATGTTTATAACCGTGTCTACGTTCTAATTTATACACATAGTCTTCTAGCGTTCTTCTGACGGTATAACCATTTGGCAACCAAATCGGTAAGCCTTGCCCAGCTTTTTGATCAAGCATAAAAATCTTTAACTCTTTGCCGAGTTTGCGGTGATCGCGTTCTTTTCTTTCTTCTAACACCGCTAAATGGGCTTCTAAATCTTCTTTGGTAAACCAGCTGGTTCCATATATTCTTTGCAGCATCTCACGATCAGAATCACCGCGCCAATAAGCACCAGCCACACTTAAGAGTTTAAAGTGTTTAATGTGGCGGGTGTTGCCAAGATGACCCCCTCGACATAAATCGGTGAACTCACCTTGTGAATAAATACTAATGGTCTCACCGTCTTCTAAATCGTTGATCAACTCTTGTTTATACGGATCATCCTTAAACCGTTTTAAGGCCGCTTCTTTACTGATTTCTTCACGGGTCATCGATGCTTGTTCTTTGACAATTCGTTTCATCATGTTTTCGATTTTACCTAAATCTTCGTTTTTAATCGTGTGTTTGGTGGCGATATCATAGTAAAAACCATCTTTAATCGCTGGGCCAACCCCAAACTGTGCATCGGGGTATAAACGCTTCACCGCTTGTGCCATTAAATGCGCAGTTGAGTGATTTAAAACCTCGAAAGCTTTTTCGTTATCTTTGGTGATTAAATCGATGGTGGCATCGCTATAAATCGGTCGATTTAAATCATATAGATCATCATCAACAAACGCCGCTACTGTTTTTTTCTTTAACCCTGGTGCAATGGCACCTGCAACGTCCTCAGGGGTAACTCCTGGTTCAAATTGTTTGACGTTGCCATCTTTAAACGTAATGTCTATCATGAACGTTTCCTCCTATCATCATACCGTTTTTCATTTATTTTATCTTTTTCAATGATCGCTTCTTCTAAGTCGATGTCATAAATATTAGCAATATGCGTAACATAGTGAAGCACATCATAAAGCTCATATTTAATCTCTGCTTTGCGTTCATCGGTGAGTCCTTTTTGATGGGCTTTGCGCATCTCTTCTGATAATTCTCCCACCTCTTCAAACAATTTCAAAACAACCTCATATTCCTTATCCGGTTGAAAATCGATTTGTTTGATGTGCGCTTGTAAGGCCTTGATGGTCATATTTTTCTTTAACATCGTTTCACATCCTTCTATGATAAAAAAAGTCCCTAACAAATACATTGTTAAGGACGAATAAAAACTCCGCGGTACCACCTTAGTTCCGAAGCACTTGAGCCTTTTAACGCAAGGTTGCGGGCAGCCTTTCGGTGCCAACTCCAAGGAAGTACATGTTTTGATGATTCGCAGCTTACACCGTCCTGCGTCGCTATAAAGGTTAAAACATGCGTGCCCTTTTCATGGTTGTTATGTGTAGTTTACAATCTAATCGTTCGTTTGTCAATCATTTCATATTGATAGATTCAGTGAGTGCTTTTATCCGTTCAATGATTCGGTAACCTTTGATTTGTTCACCTTGTTGTTTGGTAGAGACCAGATTACCAATTAATTCAGCTAATGGCATGTTAGAGGTGATGAACGTTGGTTTTTGATCTAGTAAACGGTACTGTAAGATTGGACCCAACACTTCATCTCTAATCCATTCAGAAAAAGCTTCCCCACCCATATCATCTAAACAAAGAATATCGGTGCTTTTTAACGCTTCAATGCGTTGTTCTAAGTTTCCTTCACCAATCGAACTTTTAATCTCTCTGACTAAATCAGGGTAATATGCAATCATCACTGAATACCCAAGTTCGCTAAACCGATTAGCAATTGCGGCTAATGCATAGGTTTTTCCAATTTGATAACGCCCGTGAATGTAGAGACCTTTGATGGTTTCGCCTTTAGCATATTGGTTGCTTAAACCCATGATTTTTTGATATATGTGTTTTCTTTCTTCGGTGTGCATATGAAAATCATTGAGTGATGCATCTAAAATCATTTTGGGTAAGAAAAGTGAATCAATCCGGTTTTTAGACCGATTGCGTTGTTGGTAGGCAACCAAAAACGGACACGGTTTATACTCTAATGTGATACGACCACGTCGATATTTTAAAACCGGCTGCATGCCTCTTGTTTCTTGTTTGCACATGTCTAGGCCTTTACATGGTTCACAAAGAACGATTTCTTTTTTATAAATCAACAACTCACTTAATGAAGCCTCAATTGTTGCATTATCAATATCATGCGCGATAAAAAACGCTTCTAACTCTGGATCAGAGGCAAGTTCTTCTGTGATTTCATCAATCAGTTTTGGGTTTTCTTTGAATTGATAGGGTTTCATGATTTATCCTCCTGATCCTTTAAATAATCATCAAACCAATCCACATTGGTATCAATGGGTTTTTCTTTCCCTTTACGGTAAGTATTCGATGATTGTTTGTTGTGTTGTTTTAAACGACGTTTTTTAATGATTTCAATCGCATCTTCAGCGGTTTTAACACCATTTCTCTTCCAAGTAGCAATCACTTTATCAAAATAGTTGTAACTTGGAAAGTCATTATCAAGTTCTTTTAGCACATAAGCAATCAAGACATTGATCACTTCATGGGTTAAACCACTGTCTTTAATCAAGCGTTCAATTGTTCTTAACTCAACCACGGCCGCTTTAGAACCAGTGGCTTCTTCTAGCAAGGTTTTAGGGTGTACACGTTTAAAATAATTTAAATTATAAGGGTCTTGTTTTTTTTCAATACTCGCGGTTCTAACGCGTTGATAATGTTGTTGGGCATGGTGGATCAACGTCTCAAACTCAAGCGACTTATTTTGTGCAAACACTTGTTTTAACATCATTTGCAAATCAGATTCATTTAAGTGATAAATGTAGGCAATCTCTTGTAGCCGTTCTTTAGCTTTTTTGGTTTTCATCTTCGGATCAAGAAAACTATCCGGTAAAGATGACAACACCAAATCAACATCAATGCATGCATTAAAATCAGCCTTTTTACTTTCATCTTCACTAAACTCAGCCTTACTATCAATGCGTTCATAAATCGGTTCAAACACATCATCAAACGTAGCAGAGATGCGGGTGTCTGCTTTGGTTTTACGTCTAGTGACTTTAAAATGTGTCACCAAATCATTAAACCGTGCTTCACCAATGGTTTTTTTTAAATAAACACCAAAGGGCGCATCTTTAATAAACGCTTCAGCCGATAGAGGCAAATACAGTTCAATTAAAAACCCTTGTTTGGTTTCATAGGTTTCAATCAATCCAACCGCTTCTAAATGTTGGCGTGTGTGAAGGAACTGTTCAGGCGTTAACCCCATCATATCAAAAAAGAACGCATGTGGAAACTTGGGACTCTTTAATTGAGAACGATCCACAAGCGCATGTAATGCGGTATAAAGCCCCATCGCTGCCGGTCCAATCATTGGTTGATAAAGCAGTGCCAACACTTGAAGATGGGTATGAGAGATTGGGGCTTTGGTTGAAATGATTAATTCAGTGTTTGGATGAATTTTCACAGTTAGGCCCCTTTTTGATTGGTTGCGGTTAGTTTCTTTAATAACCGATCAAAACATTTACGTGTTTCTAATATGCTTCGCGTGTTATCGATCACAAAATCTGCCAGTTCTTTCTTTTTACTTAACGGCATTTGAGATTTAATCTTTTGTTTAGCATACGCTTCATCAATGCCTTCTCTTGACATCAAGCGTGAGACTTGATCTTTACGTTTGGCAAACACAACAATCGTATGATCCATAAACTGATCAAACTTTGCTTCAAACAATAAGGGCACATCAACCACAATTAAATCATGGTCCGGTTTTAAACGATCAATCTCAATGAAAACACGGTCTTTCACTTTGGGATGCACAATGTCATTTAACATTTGGCGTTTCTCATCATCATAAAAAATGATTTGCGCGATTTTATTACGGTTGATCTCTTTGGCTGGTGTTAAGACATCCTCGCCAAAAGCTTCAACGATTTTATCAAAAATATCGCGGTCTTGATTGAGCAATTGACGTGCGATTTGATCGGTGTCAATGACCGGTATCCCAGCGCCCTTAAACAAGTCAGCCACCGTTGATTTTCCACTAGCAATCCCGCCAGTAAGGCCTACAATCGTTGCCATGATTACCCTTCTTTCTATCTGTTAGCTTGGCAGTTAGGACAAAGATATGTGCCCCTTCCACCGACTTTTATTTTAATGATTGATTCTTTACAAGTATAACACAATTGTCCTTGTCTTAAGTGAACATTTAGTTCGTTTTGAAACCGCCCAGTAATCCCTAAACTATCTGTGTAAGAACGAATCGAAGAGCCACCGAGTTTAACCGCGCGGTTTAAGACACGTTTGCTACATTCAATTAAGTTTGATAAGTCTTTTTTATTTAAATCAAACACTGGGGTTAAAGGATGTTTTTTCATACAAAAACAAATTTCATCGGCGTATATATTGCCAATACCGCTCACATGGGATTGATCGAGTAAGGCAGTTTTTAAGGCAATGGTTCGATGATGAAACCGTTCATATAAATACGCTACATTTAACTGTGGGTCGTCATATTCTAATCCAAGTTTATTTAAAGGCGCTTCTTGAAATAATGTCTCACTGGTTTTTAAATGAAACGTCCCAAACTTTCTCACATCGTGATACACAAGGGTGGTGTTATCGCTAAAGACAAACACCACGTGTTCGTGTTTTTCCTTTTTTGCATGTGCAGATTTGATAAAGTACTTGCCCTCCATGCGTAAATGACTAAGCATGTAGCTTGAAGTTAACTTGAAAATCAAAAACTTACCACGCCGAAAAATCGCGTCAATCGTTTGTCCAATTAATTGATTTTCAAAGTGTTCTAACGACGTTTTGACCATGGGCTGATGATAGACTTTAACAGCTTTAATGGTTTTGCCAATGATTTGTTTTGATAAACTTAAGCGAACGGTTTCAACCTCGGGTAATTCAGGCACTACTCAATCACCTGAATACGCTGTGCATCAAAACGCGGTTTGATGGTTTGATCTTCAGCAGGATGACCAAGTGCAATCAGTGAAAAGGGTTCACCGTTTTCTAAATTCAAGATTGATTTAATCTCATCCATTCTTTCTGCGCGGGGATAAACCCCAATCCATACCGCGCCTAACCCTTGGTGGGTCGCTTCTAACAGAATGTTTTGGGTAGCAGCCGCCATGTCCTGTGGCACCATTTCTTTTCGTTTAAAGTCATCTTTAAACACTGTTAAAATACCGATTGGAGCTTCTTTTAATGGCCAAGCACCCTTTGATACTGTTGAGAGCTTTTCTAGTAAGTCTTTGTTTTTAATGATTACGAAGCGCCACGGTTGTTGGTTCACCGCACTTGGGGCTTGCATAGCACTTCTAAGTAATGATTCGAGCATGTCATCACTCACAGGTGTTTTTTCATAACGACGAATGCTTTTTCTTTGCATACATAAACTCATCTAATCAACCTCCGGATTGACATGTACTGTGACATATCCTATATTATGTTCTTTAAGTAGACGGTCTTTAACTTGCTGGGCAATATCATGACCAGCTTTCACCGAGATAGCCCCATCTACTTTTATGTTTACTAACACTTGATAATAATGACCATAAACAATCATGGTTAATTTGTCAACCACAATCACACCCTCAATCGCTTCAGCGATATCTTTGGTTGCTTTTAAAGTGCGCTTAGAGGCACTTTTACCTAACAAAGAACGAATGGCATCGATTAAAATCATCACCGATACCCTTAAAATAAACAAAACAATCACAAACGCTGCGATTTGATCGGCGTAAAGAAGCACACCGATATTAAAATGTTCACCTAAAACACTCATCAATACACCCACAAGCACAACCACAGAGCCTAATACATCGGTAAACGATTCTTGGGCGCTGGCTTTTAACACTTGTGAATCAAGGGTGTGTCCCCAATTTGCAATGTATTGAGACAGCACAAGTTTACAGATGATCACAATCATAATCACCACTAGGGCATATAAACTAGGAATGCTTAGGTCTTCTTCGATACGATTGATTTGATGGGTCACCAACTGATAAACAAAAAACAATATCATCATCCCAAGAAATAGCGACAACACATATTCGACTTTCCCGTGGCCAATTGGGTGTTCTTGATCGGGTGGTTTATTGGCCTGTTTTAAACCGAAAATCACCATAATATCACTTAAGAAATCACTGAGTGAATGAAAGGCATCTGCAATCAAGGCCACACTTTGAAACAACAACCCGCCGATTAACTTTAAACCGATTAAAAACACATTCACCACAAAGCTTTTAATCATCACACCCTCACGGGTTGGGTTATTTGGCTTCATCTAAATTCGCTCCTGAGGCAATCGATACCGTTAAGGGCACCTTCAATGCAACACATGATTCCATCGTATCTTTAACTAATGTTTTAAGACGATCTTTCTCATCAGGGTGGACATCAAACACAAGCTCATCGTGTATTTGTAAAATCATTGTGCTTTTTAAGTTTTGTGCGCGCATCGCCTCATCGATTTTAACCATCGCGATTTTAATGATATCAGCTGCGCTGCCTTGTAAAGGCGCGTTCATGGCGGTTCGTTTACCGAGTTCACGCTGTGCATAGATTTTACTGTTTAACTCAGGAATGTAGCGGCGACGTTTAAACAAGGTTTCAGCATAGCCGTTTGCTTTAGCACGCTTAACCACATCATCCATATAGGCTTGAATGCCGGTGAATTTTTGATAGTAAGCATCAATGAACCGTTTGGCTTCTTTTTGTGTGATATCCAACTCTTCACTTAAGCCCCATGGACTTTGTCCATAAATAATCCCAAAGTTAACCGCTTTAGCAATACGGCGTTCTTGATCAGAAATATCGTGTTTTCCAAGAATTTCTTGTCCAGTAATGGTATGAATATCTTGGTTATCTTTAAACGCTTTAATCAACGTTTTTTCCTCAGCTAAATGGGCCAGTAACCTTAACTCAATTTGTGAGTAATCGGCTGCCAACAACGTATCTTGATTGGTTGGGATAAAGACTTTTCTTAAATCACGTCCGATTTCTGTGCGGATTGGAATGGTTTGTAAGTTCGGTTCAATACTCGATAAGCGGCCAGTTTGTGTGTAGGCTTGCTTATAAACTGTATGAATTTTACCATCATCATGCACCGCTTCTTTTAGGCCGTTTACATATGCATTTTTTAACTTTGTAATCGTGCGGTAACGCATGATATCATCGATGATTGGGTGTTTATCTTGCAGACGTTTTAAAACATCGATACTCGTTGAATAACCTGTTTTGGTTTTTTTAATAACCGGCAAGTCTAACGTTTCAAACAAGACTGTCCCAAGTTGTTTGGGTGAACCGATGTTAAACGACTCACCTGCATGTTCATATATACTTTTTTCTAATGAACCGATTTCTTTGTCTAACTTTTCGCCAAAAGCGGATAATGTTTTAAGATCAATCGATACACCGTTTAACTCCATATTGGCTAAAATGCTCGCCAAAGGCATCTCAACATCGTGAAACAATGACTGTTGGTCTTGTTGGGTTAATTGATCCAACACATCTTCTTCTAACATTGAAACAGCAACGGCTTTTTTTACCGCATAAGCTTGATACACCTTCGCATCAGGGGTTTGATGTTTAGCACCCTTGCCATAAACATCATCTAAATAAGGCACATCATCGTAATCAAAATTCGACACGATGACTTTAAAATCATCTTTGGTGTAGGACGGGTTTAACACATAAGACGCTAATAATAAATCAAAAACAACACCCTTCACTGGCA
>PWKX01000075.1 GCA_003559585.1 Mollicutes bacterium
GCTATCGCTCTAACATCCGCTGTGCGGGGTTGTTCACATCGTTTTAAAGCATATTGAACTGTGCTAAACATAAACATCACCTTTCACTTGGTTTTACCATTCATGTTCATTAAAGCAGGGTTTGTGACATGAAAAACTTAAGGTCACCTTATATAAAAACAGCAACCAGCTAAGCGCTTTATATAAGCAGCAATTATGTATAACATATCACGAGCGCGTGGTTCATTCAAGGATGATCATAAAAAAAGCACCAGCTAATTAAAAAATTGAGCGAGAAGTGCTCAAATTGATTGTTTAAATTGGGTTGTTTTTTTGTGTTTCACAAACTGTTTTAAAGATATAGACATTTTAATAAAGCCATTTAACTGGAAAATATATCTTAGAATCCACGGTTTTTGTCAAAATCACTATCTTTCAAATCCCCTCAAATCCTAGAAAGACAAAGTGACATAAACAATCTATAACATTAAGTTTCAATTTACTATTATTGCCTTATTTGGTAAGATATATTTATACATGAAGAAAAAGGGGCTATGTTTATGGAACACTCAATTGTTTTCAACGGCTTTATTAAGAAGTTTAGACTACTTTTAGGAATAGCAATTCTTATATTACTTGGCTTTGATATTCTTGATAGTTTTTTACAACTTGGGTCTTTTGATTTTTTAGACTTAATTTATGGAGATTATACAACATTTATATTATTGTTGTTTACGTTTATCATAATATTTTTAAGCTTAATCAACAAAATACCTCATACGATGGTCATATTGATTCCATTACTTTTAATATCTATAATAACATTTAATATTAGGATTCATTTCATAAGAGATGCAGATTTACAATACTTACTATTCATGTTTTTTCCAATATTCTTTTGGTTTAGCGTATATTTTATGCGTTCAATTAAACACATCATTATTATTAGTGGTTTAATGATACTTCTAATGATACCCTTAGTAATCTCTGAATCCATTTACTATTCATCTTTGTTTAAAAATAGTGATTATTTAATAATCAATGTATTACTTTATGTATTTGTAACCATCAATATCTATCAAATAAATCAACCAAATCCTATGAATACTCAAAATATTCGTCCAATCACACGTATTGATCTTTCGTTGTTTGAAAAGGTCAATATTATGAACAGAGTTCTAGTTAGCTTAATCACTTTTGGTATTTACGCAATTTTTTGGTTATATGATATTGTCAAAGCCATGAACGCGTTATCTTATCGTAAACGTAGTGCACTTCAAGACACAGTATTAATTTTACTCATTCCATTTTATGGACCTTATTGGGGATTTAAAACAGGTCTTAGTTTACAATATTTTTCAAGAAAACACCGACTTAATAGCAATAAAAACAGTCTTATTTATGCAATGCTTTTTTACATTGATATTATTCCATTTATAACACTGATGTTATTACAAAAAAATATCAATCAAATTAAACGTGACCAGCATATTTTAATAGCACGGTATCAATCTGAATCAATCACCAAAGAAGAAAAACCTCATATAAAATCTACCACTCAACCACAAAAACAAAAAACGAAATTTGTTAAATCAAATGATGTTAAACCAGCTGATCCAGTCAGAAAAGATAATGCAAACCTTACTTCATTCGATAAAACGTTCAAATCTAATAAAAAAGAACCAACCGCTCCCTCAATGACTCAAGAGCATAACAAACAAGCTGTACCAGCAGATTTAAACACAGAAGATCAATTATTAAAACTAAAAAACATGTATGACCAACAACTCATTTCAAAAGAAGAATATCAAATTTATAAAAAACGTGTGCTTGATGCATTGTTTAACTAAAATAAAAATAGCTGCTATATCTTAATGATAAAGCAGCTATTTTTGTCTTATGTCCTTTTAATGGTAGTGATTGTGATCATTGGTACTATTCAATGTCCATTCAGTACTTTCTCTCATAAAACGTTCGTTATTTTCTTTGAGCAGTTGATTTTCTTCACCTGAGGTGAAAGAACTAAACAACTCTACTAAAGAAATGTTTCCTTTTAAAAACTCGCCAATTTGAAACCATAGCACACTAAGAACTGTGCTTACAATCATTAATAAAACAGGATTATAAGGCAATAAAAGATAATTTTCCTCTATAAGTGCGCCTACAAATAATACTCTAAAAAAATTAAAAAACCCTAAGCCACCAATAAAAAACAAGATGGTGAAAACACCATAATAAATGATATTTATAATAACAAGTATAATGTTTAACAATGACTTAAAAATAGTTTTCATTTTTCTTTTTATATGATTTGATGGGTTTCTATCTGGTTTTTTGCTTGTTCTTTGCAATGTTTTTTCATGTTCTATATTTGATGTTGATTCTTTGGTTTCTTTAAATGTTAAAAAGAAGTCTGAGGATGCATAAATAATCGACCCTAAAATAATACCCATCGATATAACCATTACCTCAAACGTGTTTATATAGCTAACAAAGATGTAGCGTTCAAAATAAAAAACAACTGACCCTATCACACTTGTGATGCCAATAATTTTTAGCAACCAACGTATTAAAGTTTTTTTCATGAGCCCCTCCATGTTGCACGATTTACTAATCATTATATCACAAAAACATTAACCAAAGCTGTTAAATTATTTTAATCTATGTCATGTTGTTCATAAAAAAAGCACCCGCTAAGGTGCTTTGACAATAAGTTGATTCGTTATTGAACTAAAACCTGAACGAATCCATGATTGGATTAAGGTATGTAGTTGATGTTGGCTTTTTTTGCTTGTTTGATTAAATCTTTTACTGAGAGTTTATAGCGTTTGTTGTCTTTAATAAAATGCGTCCCGCATTGGCGAAACTCAAAACGGACTTGTTTGCTTACGCATTGTGCTTTTAAGTCCAAAACCCATGCATAGTTTAATGCCCTTGCGTTTTGATCAGACTCACCACCCACCACAACACACTCAATATCATCCAAATATGGTGTGATATCAATGCGTTCAAGTAATGGTTGTGCGATGATTTGTTTGTGCTTAATGGGTAGTTTTGAAAATACCGGCAAACGCAGATCGGCGGTTGCCTGGTTTTCAATGGTACAACCGATGATGAGGTTGTCATAACCATCAGACCAATCACTTGGCATCACGTGTTCAAACCGTTCAATGCGTTTGGTTAAAAACAAAAACATACAATCCTGTCGTTTTTTAATCATCTGCCAACAAGCCTCGCGCCATTCATCGGCGGCTTCAATTAAAAAATCAGAAGAAAAACAAACATAAACCAAGCCTTTGGGCATTTTATATTGACCGTTTTTATGTGTTTCAATGGGTTTGTTAAACTGCGCTGTACGCACAATGTTGTTGGTATCAACACCACGTTTTAAATCCCCTTTATGGATATAACAATACAAACAACCTTCACTGTATTTTTGGCAACCACGCCAAGGGTCCCACATAGCCATACGTTCACCTTCGTTAATACCGGTTTAGCTTCAACGCCACCCAGTAAGATATCACAACTAACATAACACTTAAGATTAGATAACCCCAAACAATGCCTTCGGCATAGGAAAGACTTCCAAGCACTTCACCAAAATAACCACTTGTATAAGTCTGAACATCTGTCAGTTGATTGAAGGCTTGTTTCGCTGAAATCATAACGATACTATTTATGATAAATAATGCTATGACACTAATACTTGCAATCAAATAACGAAGCTTAGAACGTTTCACATAAGCTAAAGGAAAGATAAAAGCTAAAATCACTAAGTGGTGGGCAAGTGAATAGACTAATTCTAATAAAGTCCCTCCTGTAGCTGGTGTATCACCGGAAGATTGAAACACACTTAAAGCTAAAAATAGTAACACAATTGCGCCAATGAATATAATCCAAATCACAAGGGCAGCAATCGCCACAAAAAATATTGAGATAAACTCTAATTTAGTTCTACTGCGGTAATCAAGGGGAAACTGATACTGAATATTTTTCACATCATGAAACGTTTGAAAACGGTATAAATGCATGATGAAAATTGAAAATAAGAATACAAATAAAGGTGTCACTGAAAAAACATGTGTTTCAGTAAAAAATGTCTGATAAATGATTAAGTGTAAGACAAAGAAAATACCTGTAAACAATAAGCCTTGTTTTGTTAAATTCATAAATCTAAGTAAGTTATAATACTGAAAATACCGCATCAAGACCGCTCCTTCCCGCAAATATGCATAAAGATTTGCTCTAAACTGGCTCTTTGATGGGCGATTTGATGTTTTTGTGCCTCACCCTGTTTCATGATGCCTTCAACACCAAACGCTGTTTTTCTCGGAGCTTCTAACAACGATACATGTGGATTGTCTTTATCTAAATTGCAGTAGACATAAGAAGACAACAACGTTTCTTTATTCTCAAATAGCACAATCTCACCTTGATCAATAAAGGCGATATAATCACTAATTTTTTCAACATCATCCACCTGATGTGATGAAAAAATCACCGCATTATCTTCATTTTCCATATAGGATTGAACCATTTGATAAATGTTAACTTTATCAACCACATCAATGCCAATCGTTGGTTCATCTAAAATCAACAGTTTAGGTTCTACCGCTAAAGCAAACGCAAGCATTACTTTCTTTTGCATGCCTAATGATAGTTTTTTAAACGATTTATTCAATTCTAAATTAAGCATATTCTTTAAATGATTAAACAAACCTTCATTAAAGTTTGGATGATTATTTTTATACGCTTTTAACAAACCTTTCGGTTTCGTGAACGGGTTTAAATCAACCACATCATACACGGTAGACATGTTTTGACGAATGTTCAGTTCATCATCATGATACGTATTCCCATTAATGATAATATCGCCACTCATTAAAAAACGTGCCCCATTAATGACTTTTATTAACGTTGTTTTGCCAGCCCCACTACGGCCGACCAACCCACAAATTGACCCCTTAGGGATTGTTAGGTTAACATTTTTTAAGTTAAAACCATCTAATGTGGCGTGTAGGTCTTGTAAGATTAAACTATCCTTCATGTTCATCCTCCATCTCATCTAATATGTCCTTAACATCTTCTTTTGACAGACCGGTTTCATCCATAATCTGTTTTACGTGTCTCATCAATGCTTTGATGCGTGTTTTGCCTTCTTTTTTCATTTGGGTTTCATTGACGTTTAAGCTAAAATAGCCAACCGCTGGTTTCGCAATTAAGTACCCTTCTTGAACCAAGTCATCATAGGCTCTTTTAACCGTCACAATCCCAACATGTAACTCTTTAGCCAACAATCTAACCGATGGCATCTGTGTGCCTGGTTTGAGTTTTTTTTGATGAATTTTTTGTTTGATTTGCGTTTTTAACTGTTCATAAATGGGTTCTTGTTTTGTCATTGATACGTGTAAATTCAAGACGCCACCTCCTAATCTACTGTTATTATACAGTAGACACAGTTAACCGTCAATAAGAAAATGATAGTTTTAAAATGGACATGCTTTTCAGCTTTAAAAAACCCATCAACCTTAACTGAGGTAGATGGGTTAAGCGCTTCAAGCTATCTTAAGTAAATCGTGCGTTAAAACAAACCTAAGTTTTCATATAAAAACCTAAAACAAAGGCTTCAGTGTGTTATCTCTTCAGTTACACCTAGAA
>PWKX01000124.1 GCA_003559585.1 Mollicutes bacterium
TAACCATGGCACGTAAAACAAGAACTAAACGTCGCGCAAAGAAAAACATTCCTTCCGGAGTTGCTCATATTCATTCAACTTTCAATAACACCATCATCACAGTCACTGATCCAAATGGTAACGCCATTGCATGGACTAGTGCAGGTGCACTAGGCTTTAAAGGTAGCCGTAAATCAACCCCGTATGCCGCTCAAATCGCAAGTGAAGCTTGCGCCAAAGCTGCTATGGAACATGGTGTTCAAAAAGTAGAAGTTTCGGTTAAGGGCCCAGGTCCTGGACGCGAAGCAGCAATTCGCTCATTACAAACTGCCGGATTAGAAATTACGGCAATCAAGGATGAAACACCGGTACCACACAACGGATGTCGTCCACCAAAACGCCCACGTGGCTAGTAGTGAAGCAAAACAAGGGAGGCTGTTCCATTGAAAGAATTAAAATTTGAAAAACCTAAAACGAATATTTTATATGATGGTGATACCAGAGGTGAGTTTGAAATCACCCCACTTGACCGTGGATACGGCACCACAATTGGAAACGCCCTACGACGCATTTTACTCTCAAGCCTACCTGGTGCGGCCATTGTCAACTGTCAAATCGATGGTGTCCAACACGAATTCTCATCATTAGAAGGCGTGGTTGAAGACGTAACAACCATTGTGTTAAATTTAAAAGATGTGGTCTTTAAAGTTGATTCTGAAGATTCTGATTATCAAAAAGAACTTGAAATTGACGTGGTAGGACCTAAAGATGTGACCGCTGGTGACATCATGCCACAAGACGATCCTGATTTTCACATCGTCAATAAAGATTTACACATTGCAACGGTTAACGAAGACACACACTTACGCATGACCTTAGTGGTTAGACGCGGTATCGGCTATGTTAGCGCCGAGAAAAACAAACGCTACAATCGCAATGTAGGGGTTATTCCTATCGATAGTATTTATACCCCTGTTCAACGCGTTAAATACGATGTATCAAAAACACGAGTTGAAGATGAAGCAGACTTTGATAAACTGTTCATCGAAGTTGAAACCAATGGCGCGATTACACCCAAAGAATCATTAGGTTTAGCCGCTAAAATGCTAATGGCTCAACTTGAACAAGTCGTTGAACTCTCTGAAAAAGCCAAAGATGAAGATTTCATGGTTGAAAGAGAATCAGAACAAAACACTCAAATTCTTGAAATGCAAATTGAAGATCTCGATCTATCTGTCAGAAGCTATAACTGCTTAAAGCGCGCAGGGATTAATACCGTTCAGGAACTAACACAAAAAACAGAAGAAGACATGATGAAAGTTAGAAACCTCGGTAAAAAATCTCTCAAAGAAGTTAAGCAAAAGCTAGAAGATCTCGATCTCTCTCTTGCAAGACATTCATAGGAGGTTTAACATGCCTAATTATCGTAAATTAAATCGCAGAAGCGATCAACGTAAAGCCATGCTTCGTGACCTAGTGACACATCTTATCATTCATGAGCGCATCGAAACAACTGAAACCAAAGCTAAAGAAGTTAGCCGCATCATGGATAAAATGATCACACACGGAAAGAAAAACACACTAGAATCACGTCGTCGTGCTGCTCAAATTGTTCGTTTTACTGAAGCGAATGAAGACCAAAACGCACTTCAAAAACTTTTTTCAGATCTCGCCCCACGCTATCAAGAGCGTCAAGGCGGATACACACGCATCATGAAAATGGGACCACGTCGTGGCGATGCCACAGAAATGGCCATCATTGAACTCGTTTAAACCAAACATTTAAACGTTGACATTAAATAATCATAAGTGTCATCACATGTGTGATGGCACTTATTTTTTATCTTTGCTTTTCATCGCTTTTTACAGCGATATTTGATATAATGAGAATGATTTTTGAGGAGTTGATAGCCATGCAGCCAATGATATCTTTAGAAGGTGTTTCATTTAAGTATAATCAATCCACCGAAGCCTTAAAAGATGTGAACCTCACCATCAAAAAAGGTGAATGGGTAAGCATACTTGGCCATAATGGTAGCGGTAAGAGTACCCTATCAAAATTGCTCGTTGGCTTATTAAAAGCGAGCGAAGGAACCATTAAAGTTGATGGCATCGTTCTTAATGAAGATACCGTCTACGACATTCGTAAAAAAATAGGCATTGTTTTTCAAAATCCTGACAATCAGTTTGTGGGTGTCACCGTTCGTGATGACATCGCTTTCGGCTTAGAAAACCTCCAAATTGAAAGACAAGATATGATTAAACGTATTGATACCTATGTTAAAAAAGTGGATATGTTTGACTTTATCAATAAGGAACCCTCACAATTATCGGGTGGTCAAAAACAGCGGGTAGCCATTGCCGGTATTTTAGCGATGGAAACGGATGTTATTATTTTTGATGAAGCCACATCCATGCTAGATCCAAAAGGCAGACGCATGATTTTAAGCTACATGCGTGAACTAAACAAAGAAGGCGTGACCATCATCACCATCACACATGATATGAAAGAAACCATTGAGAGTGACCGAATTGTTATTTTAAAAAACGGTTCAGTGTTAAAACACGGACCATCTAATGACATTCTCAATGATAAAGAAACGTTAGAAAAATCAAATTTAGAACTGCTTTTGCCCTTAGAGCTAATGCATCATCTGGAGCAACATAACATTCAAAACGAAAGGCTGAAAAAACACTTATGGCAATTAAGTTTGAACGGGTAAGCTTTCAGTATAAAGGCATTGACAATAAAGGGTATTTAGCACTTTCTGATGTTAACCTCCAGATTGACAAAGAAGGCGAATTTATCACCTTAATCGGTGAAACAGGCAGCGGTAAAAGCACCTTAGCACAACATATGAACGCACTGATCCAACCCACTGAAGGTAGAATCAGTCTTTTTGGCTTGAAAATAGATTCAACCACCAAAAAGAAGAAAAAAATAAAACTCAACCCAATCAGAAAAAAAGTTGGCCTTGTCTTCCAATTCCCAGAATACCAACTGTTTGAAGAGACCGTTGAAAAAGACATCATGTTTGGCCCTAAAAACTTCGGCATGTCGACAGAAGACGCCAAGCGAAAAGCTGAAGAAATGATTGAGGTTGTTGGCTTACATAAAGATTATCTATCTCGCAGCCCATTTAATTTAAGCGGTGGTGAGAAAAAACGTGTATCCATTGCTGGTATTTTAGCGATGGAACCAGATATTTTAATTTTAGATGAACCAACCAGCGGCTTAGACCCCTTAGGTAGAAACGCTTTATTAGAGGTTTTCCACCGCATTCACACAACACTGAACAAAACCGTCATCATCATCACACATGACATGAACACTGTGTATCAGTATGCCAAACGGGTGCTTGTGATGCGCGAGGGTGTCTTGGTTTATGATGGGGATCCTTTAAAACTTTTTTCACGTGGTAATATTGATAAATGGAACTTAGATGTTCCTGATATACTAAGCTTAACAAGAGACTTAGAAACCAGTTTTAACATCACATTATCGCCCCCACCACGGACACGTCAAGATCTTTTTAAAGCACTCGAGGAGGCGTTATCATGAAAAATGTTGTGATTGGACGCTACATCCCAGGACATTCATTCCTTTATCATTTAGATCCACGAACAAAAATCATGGCTTTACTTATATTGATGGCCGCTGCTTTTGTTGTCGATGATATCATGCATTTATTGATTGGTCTTGCGCTTGTGATTGGCGTGCTGCTCATTGGTAAAATCAGTATCAAACGTGTGTACTTAGGACTGCGTCCTTTAATGTTTTTATTGATTTTCACCTTTGTCTTTCAAGTTTTATTCAACAGGCAAGGACCTGTTCTTTATGAAGAAACCCTGTATTATTCACCAATCACAATTGGATTGGTCGTTTTAACCGTTGTTTTTTGGGGTTTTACAAAAAAATTCATTCGTTTTCGCTTATTATATTTTCTTTTAATGCTGTTTACGATACTAGCCATTTTGAGTTTAATTCAAGAACCCTTAACCTTTAGAACCGGAGCGTTTGTCGTTCATGAAGATGGGTTAAGATTAGCGTTTTTCATCATGGTAAGACTGATCATCATCGTGACATTGTCAACCATATTAACCATCACAACCAAACCAACCGACTTAAACTTAGGTCTAGAACAAATTTTAAAACCTTTGAAATTAGTTAGGATTAACGCTGAAGAAGTGGCGATGATTATTTCGATTAGTTTACGTTACATCCCGACCTTACTCGATGAAGCCAATAAAATCATGTTAGCCCAAGCCTCACGCGGCGTTGATTTTGAAGAGGGTAAACTAAAAGAAAAAGTTGTTCAAATCGTTTCCTTGCTAGTACCAATGTTCATCATTTCATTTAAACGAAGCGACGAATTAGCCAATGCCATGGAAGCCCGCTCTTTTGTGCCAGGGCAACCACGAACCCGCCTACATGTTCTTAAATGGAAACTCAATGACAGCATCATCATTGTCTTTAGTTTAACCATCTTAATCACAACCATTATGGCCCGTGTGCTCATATGATTGAGGCCATAAAAAAATGTCTCACCGAACAAGATGAGACACTATGTTTATCCTTATTAGCATCATCGGTTCGATTAAGACAATTAGATGGCCAAATCACTGAAAGTAAAGGACACATCAAGCAGATATTATTTTCATTAACACATCATCAATCTTTTGACATCGACCAATATCAATCTTTAATCATAGTGCATATCAAACCAAATCTCTATATGAAGTTTAATATCACCGGCAATCACATTGCGTCGATTTATATCGATCAACCAAGTCTATCATTAACGCGCTACCGTATTGATTTCGCGTATGACGGCACCTGTTTTGAAGGGTTCCAACGACAAAAAAAACAACAAAGAACCGTTCAAGCTACACTTGAATCCGTGTTTTCACATTTCAGTTTAGAACCTGTTAGCATGCATGCATCAGGAAGAACAGATAAAGGTGTGCATGCCTTAAAACAAACCGCGCACTTTGATGCTGATATAAAACTATCCACAGCTGAACTTATGAAAAAATGTGCTGATATGTTGCCAGGCGACATTCAATTATTAAATATTGAGATAGTACCCCCTGTATACCATGCACGTTTTGATGCTAAAACAAAAACATACACTTACCGTCTTGAACATCAAAAAGACCCATTTAAACACCATCATGCTTATTTTATAAACCGCCTTGATCAAACCAAACTATTAACCATTTTAACCCCATTAAAAGGCACCCATGATTTTCTAAGTTTCTCGAAGTTCGAACGTGAAAAAAACACGATTAGGACCATTTTAGATATCTCAATCGACTCACATGAGACACAGACACTCATTCATATCACCGCAAACGGCTTTTTAAGGTACATGATGCGTATCATAATCGGCAATGCGCTATATGATTACATAAAAGATAAAAACACCACACAGCTCAATTTAAAGCATCCTAGCAAAAACGCTTTTAAACAAGTGGCACCCGCACAAGGTTTATATCTAAAACAGGTTAACTATTAAAAAACCAAACCGTTTATCATTAAATCGGTTTGGTTTTTTCATTTTCAGAACTATCTTTTTTAAGTGTTTGTTGGATGGAAAAGAGTTTTTTGATGATGACCACAAGAAGCAGGATTGAAATATTAAATAATACAATCGTTGCTCCGGAGGGGATGCCAACAACATAACTTAACCATAACCCAAGCAACACAGAAGCTTCACTAAACAAAATAGCGATTAACAAGGTGTTTTTAAAACTTCGACCGACCTTCATTGCCGCTGCAACGGGAATGATCATCAGACTTGAGACCAATAACACACCGACAGTCTCAATGGCTAGGGCAATCACAAGACCTAAAATGATCGTTGTGAAAAATTGAAATACATTAACGTTGATGCCTAATAATCGTGCATATGATTCATCAAAACTAACGATGACAATTTTTTTATAAAACACCGCTATCAAGACGATCACAATGATGGTTGTGGCGGTGATGATGTAGATGAATTGTTGGCTAACGGTTAAGATTGACCCAAATAAATAATTGTAAACCGTTGAGGTGAATCCACCACTCAAAGAAATAAATAGTGCACTCAGCGCGGTTCCTAAACTTATGACAATCGGCATCGAAATCTCTTTATAGTTTTGGTAGTAATTTCTTAGAGCCTCAATTAACAATGCACCTGTGACAGCGAATATCATACCGATATAAAGCGGATCGCCAATGGGCAAGGCTAAAATGTTGATGAAGAAAAGTCCAATCGATAAACCAGCCAATGTAAAGTGTGATAAAGTATCGGCAATCATACTCAACCTTTTAATGACGACAAATGATCCAATCAACGGTGCTAGAAACCCAATCAACACGCCAGTCATCAAAGCCCGTTGCATAAACGTTCGTTCTAAAATAGCTCGAATAAAACCCATTGATAAAAACAAAGGTTCAAATACATCTTCAATCATCATGATGTCACCTCGTTGTCCAAGGTTTCTGTTAATCGACCGTTTTCCATTCGTAACTTCTTGGTAAAGTTTGCTTTTGAAGCCTTCACGTCGTGGGTGATTAAGATGATGCTCACACCCTCAGCATTTAAGTTATTAATCAAGCGATAAAACTCACTGATGCTGTCGCTATCGACCCCAACGGTTGGTTCATCTAAAATCAATAGTTTAGGGTTATTCATCAAAGCGCGTGCAATAAACACACGTTGTAATTGACCACCGCTTAAACTATTTATGTTTTCATTTTGCAACTCTAAAATACCGATTTTATCTAACAACGACAACCGTGCTTCTTCATCTATTTTTGATAACCTTGAAACAGTTAAGATTTCATTCACAGTAATCGGAAATTCATAATTAAAATCATCAAATTTTTGTGGGACATAACCAATATTGATCCATTGACGATACTGGTGAATTTCGATGTCATCAATATAAATGCGATTAGATGGCACACGGTTAATGCCTAATAAACATTTAACTAAGGTCGATTTGCCACTACCATTATTACCGACCAACACTAAAAATTCACCGCTTTCTAATGTGAAAGAGATGTTTTTTAACACCGTTCTGTAATCATAGCCAAATGATAAGTTATCGACTTTAATTCGCATTGTAGCCATCCTTTCTATTATCACAAATCATTATAGCACATTAAATCTCTCATTCGAGAAATTGATGTTCAAAAAGCCAGAAAAATGTGCGATAATATACTTGAGAACTTACAAGGGAGTGACCACACGTGAAAGGTAAATTTATAACATTTGAAGGTCCTGAAGGCTCAGGAAAAAGCACCGTCATTAAGGCTGTTGAGGCTGCATTAAAACAAAACAATATGGATGTCATTGCCACCAGAGAACCTGGTGGTATTAACATAAGTGAACAAATCCGTGATGTTATTTTAGATGTCGAAAACACCAATATGGATAAGCGAACAGAGGCGTTATTATATGCTGCGGCTAGACGCCAACACATCATTGAAAAAATATGGCCAGCCTTAGAAAAAGGTCAAAACGTGATTTGTGATAGGTTTATTGATTCTTCCTTAGCCTACCAAGGCTACGGCAGAAAACTCGGTTTAGACACCGTGTTAACCGTCAACCAGTTCGCGATTGAAGGTTGCATGCCTGATTTAACCATTTTTATTGACTTACCACCTAGTATTGGCTTAAATCGCGTGTTTGACAACAACCGCAATGTTGACCGCTTGGATTTAGAAAGCATTGAGTTTCACAACCGTGTGTATGAAGGATATAAAGAACTGGTTAAGCAATTTCCAAATAGAATCAAAGTCATCGATGGTACCAAACCGATCGAAGCTGTTATTGAGGATGCTTTAAGCTTAATTTTGTCGTTGAAATGAGAGGGTATTTAATGAACCTAGAACACTTTAAGAAAGAACAAACACAAGCTTATAAAGCCATTAAAAACGCGTTTGAAAAAGCGCGTTTATCCCATGCTTACATATTTGAAGGTGATGCTGGAACCACGCCAATGGATGCGGCTCTTTATTTCGCAGCAAAAGCACTATGCCGTGAAGAAAATGCGCCGTGCATGCAGTGTTCACAATGTCAACGCGTTATCAACCGCACCCATCCAAATGTCTACATCGTGACCACTGATAAAACCACCATCGTTAAAGATGACATCTTAAACTTACAATCAGAGTTTTCTAAAACAGCCCTTGAAAATGGTGTGAAAGTATTCATCATTGATCAAGCTGAAACCATGAATATGTATGCCCAAAATACGTTGCTTAAATTTTTAGAAGAACCACACCCAGATATATACGGGATTTTACTTACTAAAGATTGCGACAAACTATTACCAACCATTAAATCAAGAGCCCAACGCATCCACTTCAATAAACCATCTGAAGCCTTCATCGAAAAAGCGGTGTTGGATTTGGGTTATGAACGTTGGTTAGCGCGTTTAGCCGCACGCATAGCTTCTAGTACTGATGAGGCCAGTCAAATACTTGAAACCTATGATATCGAAACGATGGCAGATGCGGTTAAACAAGTATATCAAAGCTTATTAACGGACGAATCAACGATGTTAACCTTTCAAGATGTTTGTGGGTCATTTTTAAACAGCAAACAAGACATCGAAATGTTACTTCATGTGTTGACGCACTACCAAAAAGATCTTATTTATGATAAAATAAACAATCGACATCAATTGATTTTTGCAGACGATATCGCAACGATTGAGCGCATCAATCAACAAACAGAATTACCGGTGTTGCTTGAAGGACTTGAGCATATGCTTGAACTTCATACCAAACAACATCAATTTATCAACATGCGCCTAGCATTCGACAATTTAATGCTAGATATTGAAAGAGGTCATGCTCATGAATAATGAAGTCATCGGCGTACGATTTAAACAAGCCGGTAAAAAATATTATTTTTCACCTAACGGCATTGAATTAAATATCATGGATCAAGTCGTGGTAGAAACCGTTCGTGGCGTTGAACTTGGTGAAGTGATGGAAACAGTGAAAGAAATTGGTCCTGATGAACTTGGCACTCAATTAAAACCAATCTTACGAAAAGCCACAACAGAAGACAAAAGAGTCTATCAAAAGAATCAAGCTGATATTCCAGAAGTCGTCAAAATATGTGATCATTACGTCAACAAAAACGAACTTGATATGAAACTTTTAAGCGCAGAATACACCTTGGACCGCAGTAAACTGATCATTTATTTTAACGCTGAGGGGCGTGTTGATTTTCGTGAGCTTGTGAAAGATCTTGCCAATGAATTTAAAGTTCGCATTGAACTTAGACAAGTTGGTGCTCGTGATGGCGCTAAATTTTTAGGTGGCATTGGCCCATGTGGATACTTGCTTTGCTGCAACACATTTTTAGGTGAATTTGAAACCGTTTCGATTAAAATGGCTAAAAACCAGTCATTATCCTTAAATCCAACCAACATTTCTGGTTTATGTGGAAAGCTACTTTGTTGCATTCGTTATGAAGACGATACCTATTCAACCATGCGTGAAGGCTTACCCAAAATGTATTCAAAAGTTAAAACCCCAGATGGTGAAGGGAAAGTCGTTTCTATTAATATTTTGGAACGCTCAGTCAAGGTCAATTTAGCTGAAACCACCAAACACTACGCAGTGGATGATTTACTACATATAGAAGCGTATGATGAATTAGAGTTTGCACAATCTACCAAGTCATCACAAAATGATAATCAACGCTCATAGAAAGTATGTGTTTTTATGCAAGTTCAAACAACGTTTAAAAAAGACACCCCCATTCTTTACTTAGTCGCCACCCCAATTGGCAACCTTGATGACATGTCTTTAAGAGCCATCGAAGTGCTAAAAGCTGTCGACTTTATTTACGCTGAAGATACCAGAACATCACAAAAACTAATGAAATATCATCAAATCTTAACACCGCTTAAAAGCTTTCATGAACACAACGAAGAAGCTAAAGCAAACGACGTCATCCGCCGACTAACCGCTGGTAGAAACGTAGCCTTAATCAGTGACGCTGGATCACCACTAATTAGCGACCCAGGTGAATCACTGGTCAAAAAAGTTCGTGAAAAAGGCTACAGCGTCTCAGCCATCCCAGGCCCAACCGCTGTCATCACCGCTTTAACCGCTTCAAATCTCATGACGGCGCCATTTACATTCATTGGTTTTTTACCACAGAAAGAAAAAGCTAAACAAGATACCATTAAGCAATATATGGCTGCCCCAGAAACGTTAATCTTTTACGAAAGCCCACACCGCATCCATAAAACACTGCAAGCCATGTATGAGATTTTAGGCGACCGCGAGATTTGTATTGCCCGCGAACTAACCAAAATATATGAAACCTTCATTCACATGCGGTTAAGTGAACACGAAAACTTACCACCATTAAAAGGTGAAATCGTCTTGATCGTAGAAGGTGCACCAAAACAAGAAACTTTATCACCACATGACATGATAGAACATGTTGCGCTACTGATAGCGGATGGTGAAAGTGAAATGCAAGCGATTAAAACCGTCGCAAAGTTACGACAATTAAAAAAGAACACCGTCTACATGGCGTATCAGAACCATAAAAAAACATAAATCTTAAATCTCCCAGGAGTGATTTCATGAATAAAACATACTACATCACCACACCCATTTATTACCCCAGCGGTAAATTGCACATCGGAAACACCTATACAACGGTGTTTTGTGATGCATTAAAACGGTATAAAGCATTAAGAGGCTATGACACCTACTACCTCACGGGCATGGACGAACACGGTAAAAAAATAGAAACTGTGGCTGAAGAACGCAACTTACACCCTTTAGACCATGTCGATGAAATGGCTAAAGAAACAAGAGCCTTGTGGGATAGAATGGGCATCACTTATGATGATTTCATAAGAACCACCGAAAAACGTCATAAAACCGTCGTTCAAAAAATCTTTGAACAATTGATTGAACAAGGCGATATTTACCTTGGTACATACAAAGGTTACTATTGTATGCCATGTGAATCTTTCTTTACTGAAACCCAATTAGGTGATAACCACACATGTCCTGATTGCGGAAGAGAAACTTCTCAACTAGAAGAAGAGTCATACTTCCTTAAACTAAGTAAATACCAAAAACGCTTGTTAAACTATATCGAAGAACACCCAGATTTTATCACCCCAGCCTCACGTAAAAACGAAGTCGTCTCCTTCATCAAACAAGGTCTAAACGATTTAAGTGTTTCTAGAACTACCTTTGATTGGGGGATTAAAGTTATTTCTAATCCAAAACACGTCGTCTATGTTTGGATTGACGCCCTTTCAAACTACATCAGTGCCTTAGGCTATAACACGGATCATGATCAATTATTTCAAAAATATTGGCACGGTGATGAAGTCGTTCATGTTACAGGAAAAGACATCATCCGTTTCCATGCAATATATTGGCCAATTTTATTGATGGCACTTGACATCCCCATTAATTTTAGATTACATGCTCACGGTTTTTATCAAGCCAAAGAAGGTAAAATGAGTAAATCAAAAGGCAGCGTGGTTTATCCCGATACCATCATCAATCAATACGGCCTTGATGAACTGCGTTACTTTCTTTTAAGAGAACTACCATACGGCGGGGATGGCATCTTTACACCTGAATCGTTCATCGAACGTGTGAACTACGATTTAGCGAATGATTTCGGTAATTTATTGAATAGAACCATCTCAATGATCAATAAATATTTCGATGGTCATATTTCAAGAAACCCAGATGAAACCCATGAAGCTGATCAAGCTTTAGAATCGCATATTGAAGACACGATTAAACAATACAAGGAAAACATGGAAACCTTTAAAGTAAGCGAAGCCATTAAAGGGTTATGGTCGTTAATCTCAAGAACCAATAAATACATTGATGAAACCACACCATGGGTATTAGCTAAAGATTTAGAACAAAAAGATATGTTAGAAAACGTGATGTTCCATCTTGCAGAGTCATTAAGACACATTGGGATTCTATTAACACCAATCTTGCCTGATGCATCAAAAGACTTGTTTAAACAACTTGGTGTTCACGAAAAACTACAATCTTTCGATACCTTATCATTTGGATTAGGTAAAAGCTTTGAAGTTGTTAAAAAGCCTAACCCTCTATTCCCGCGCCTTGATAGTGAAAAAGAAATTGAAAAACTCAAAAGCATCATCCGCGGCGAACACGATGAAGACATTGAACCGGTTGATGAAACAAACCTAGCCAGCATTGATGATTTCAATAAACTAGAATTACGTGTTGGACAAGTTCTTCAAGCTAGATACCATCCAAATGCGGATAAATTACTTGTTTTAAGCGTTGATACCGGTGAAAAACAACCACGTCAAATCGTAGCGGGCATTGCTAAACATTATGAACCGGAAACCCTCATTAATAAAAAGCTAATTGTGATTGTCAACTTAGAGCCCGTCACACTACGTGGGGAGCAAAGCGAAGGCATGCTGTTAGCTGGTTCTAACAAAGAATCTATGGAAGTCTTAACAGTGAAAAACCTTAATCCAGGGGATCACGTTCAATAAACATAAAATAACTAAAAACGTTTGACAAACACCATCAAATAAGCTATTATATACGTCGGTACATTTATGAATAAATCTCCCTTATAGCCCGACTATGAGAATCTATAGGAGGCTAGCACTATGAAAACTTATATGGCGAACAACCAAACAGTTGAACGCAAGTGGTTTGTTGTTGATGCGAAAAACCAGACACTTGGGCGCTTATCAACCGAAGTGGCTGCAATTTTAAGAGGAAAACACAAACCAACATTCACACCGCATGTCGATTGTGGCGATTATGTCATCATCATCAATGCAAAAGATGTTCAACTATCAGGCAACAAATGGCAACAAAAGAAATATTACACACACTCGCAATATCCAGGATCGTTAAAAGAAGTGACCGCATTCACGATGAATAAAAATCATCCAAACCGGATGGTTGAACTCGCAATTAAAGGTATGCTTCCCCACAACAAGCTTGGTCGCAAAATTTATAAAAAACTTTATGTGTACGCAGGCGATGCGCATCCACATGAAGCACAACAACCTGAAGTTTTAGAGCTGAAAGGTTAGGAGGCTGTCAATTATGGCAAATGACGTTACATATCTCGGCACAGGCCGTAGAAAAAATTCAGTCGCTCGTGTGATTATGAGACCGGGTACCGGTGTCATCACAATCAACGGACGCGACTTCGATGATTACATCCCCTCCGCTGCGACCAGATTGGATGTTTTCCAACCCCTCGATATTACTGAAAACGAAAAATCATTCGACCTACAAGTAACTGTCCACGGTGGCGGTATCACAGGTCAAGCCGGAGCCATTAGACTAGGTATTGCTCGCGCATTACTTCAAGTCAACGATGACTACCGTAAACCACTTAAAGTGGCTGGCATGATTTCTCGTGACTCACGTGAGAAAGAACGTAAAAAATACGGTCTTAGAAAAGCACGACGTGCACCACAATTCTCAAAACGTTAATATTTCTGAAAATAAAAGCACAAATTTTGTGCTTTTTTTTCGCAATGAATTGAGCTTAAGACCAAAACATACTATAATAAGACCGAATGCAAGGAGGCAAAAAAATGAAAGTACGCGTACGTTACGCACCAAGTCCAACAGGACACTTACACATCGGCAACGCCCGAACCGCGTTGTTTAATTATTTATTTGCAAAAAAACATCAAGGAGACTTCATTGTTCGTATCGAAGATACAGACATTGCCCGCAACGTCGAAACAGGCATTGAAAGTCAATTATCACACCTAAAATGGCTAGGTTTAGACTGGGATGAATCCGTTGATAAGGCTGGTGATAAAGGGCCATATAGACAACTTGAAAGACTTGATCTTTATCAAAAATACGCACACCTTTTATTGGATAAAGGTTTAGCTTACAAATGCTATTGTACCCCTGAAGAACTCGCAGAAGAACGCGACGCATTAAAAGCTAAAGGGTATGATAAATTACATTATTCAAGAAAATGTTTGCATAAACCCGAACAAGATGGTCCGTACACGATTCGTTTTAAAGTCCCAAATGATCACGCTTATACCTTTAATGACATCGTCAAAGATGATGTTACCTTCAAAAGTGAAGACATCGGTGATTGGGTTATTTTAAAACGCAACCAAATTCCGACTTATAACTTCGCGTGTGCCGTGGATGACCATTTAATGGACATTACCCACGTGTTAAGAGGTGAGGACCATATCACCAATACACCAAAACAAATGATGATCATGGAAGCATTAGGCTGGGAACCACCCCGTTATGGTCACATGACGCTCATTGTAAATGAACAACACAAAAAGCTATCTAAACGAGATGAATCCATCATCCAGTTTATTGAACAATATAAGAACCTTGGCTTTTTGCCAGAAGCGTTATTTAACTTCATAGCTTTGCTTGGATGGTCACCTAAAAGCGATGATGAAATTCTTGATAAAGAAACACTCATTACCCTTTTTGATGAACAACAACTATCAACATCACCGGCGACTTTTGACAAAGAAAAACTACATTTTATCAACAACCGTCATATCAAGAAATTATCGACAGAAGCGCTTATTGATTTATGTAAACCATACTTGCAAGCAGCCGGCATCGGCAAGCATGAAGATGAAATTTGGCTAGAAAGTCTCATTAATGTCTTTAAAGATCGCCTCGTTTATGGGAAACAAATCGTTGAACTTTACCAAAACTTTTTTAACGAGACCTTCACCATTGAAGAGGACGCTTTTGAATTCATAAATCAAGTCGAAGGTGTTAAACCACTTTTAAAAACCTTTAAAAGCAACATTGAAAACATCGAAACTTGTACACCAGATGCGTTGAAACAAGCCATTAAAGCAGCAGGTAAGGAAACAAGCATGAAAGGAAAAAACCTATTTATGCCCATTAGAATCGCAACAAGTGGCGCTATGCACGGCCCGGATTTACCGCAAATGATGAACTTGTTGGGACAAAAACGGTTAATTCACCGCATCGAAACGACCTTGAGCAAGCTACAATAATTATTTGCATTTTTTCAAAACACATTGTATAATGACACTATCAAAAGAAAAAAGGAGATTTTTTTACACATGACAGGAACAGTTAAATGGTTTAATTCAGAAAAAGGCTATGGCTTTATTACCTCAGACGAAGGCAACGACATCTTCGTACACTACAGTGCGCTTAATCAAGAAGGTTTCAAAACCCTCAATGAAGGCGACAAAGTTGAATTCGAAGTTGTTGAAGGCGACCGTGGACCACAAGCATCAAACGTCGAAAAGCTATAAAGAGAATTAACGGACAAAAGCGGGAGTGAATGCTCCTGCTTTTTTTGAGAAATGAAGGGAATATCATTTCATTAGCGCTTGAGCATGTGATACAATAAATATGATTTAATCTCCAAGTTTAAAAAGGTGATAGTATGAAAATTTATAACACACTAACCAATCAATTAGAAACATTCACACCCATTCATAAAGACACCGTCAACATCTATGTTTGTGGACCAACCGTTTACAACTACATTCATATCGGGAACGCCCGTCCAGTGATTTTTTTTGATGTGGTTAGACGCTATTTCGAACATAAACAATACACCGTCAACTTCGTTTCTAACTTCACAGATGTCGATGATAAAGTTATTACCAAAGCATTAGAAGACCAAACGACAGAGTTAGAAGTTGCCAACAAGTTTATTGATGCGTTTTATAAAGACGCCGCACGCGTGGGGAGCTCAACGAAATACTTAGCGCCAAGAGTGACTGAATATATGAGCGCCATCATCTCTTACATCGAACGTCTTGTTGAACAAGGCTATGCCTACCAAGTTGACGGCGATGTTTATTTTCGTGTTACCAAAGTATCTGACTATGGTATCTTATCGGGACGCAAGATTGATGATTTAATTGAGGGCTCACGCATCGAAGTTAACAATAAAAAAGAAAACCCACTTGATTTTACCTTATGGAAAAAAACAAACACCGGCATCACCTGGCCTTCACCTTTTGGTGAGGGTAGACCAGGTTGGCACACCGAATGTGTGGCCATGATTGATGAAATATTTGGTGGGAAAATAGATATTCATGGTGGAGGCTCAGAAATTAAATTCCCGCACCATGAAAACGAAATCGCCCAACACCGCGCTTTTCACCAAGACCATATCGCTAATATCTGGATGCACAATGGTCAGTTGAACATCGATGACAAAAAAATGTCAAAAAGCGAAGGGCGTGTGATTTTAGTAAAAGACCTTGATGTTGATTACATGGGTTTTAGACTTTTCACATTAAGCACCCACTATAGAAGCCCGATTAATTACACGGATGAGGTTTTAGATGCTTACGTTAAAGATTGGGAAAGAATGCGCAGAGTATACAAACAAACCTTCTACCATTTAGACTTAAAAGAATCCTTAGACGTATCACCTGTTGTATCTGAAAACTTAAAAGCAATAGAACTTAGATTCATGGATGCGATGGATCATGATTTCAATACCGCTAATGCGATTACCGAGTTACAAAACCTTGTTAAGTTCACCAACCAAACCCTTAGACAAAAAAGCTCATCTGAAGAGTTAAAAGCGTGCATTGAATTGTTTGACACGTTTTTCAACATACTGGGTTTATACCCCGGTGTAACGCCGTTAAATGCATCTGATAAAGCCATCTACATGGCATGGACAGACGCACGTAAAAACAAAGACTTCGATAAAGCGGATTGTTTGCGCGAGAAGCTAAGCGAAAAAGGCATTCTGTAATGTTGTCGCATAACGGACAGGCCTTAGCTTATATCGGCGATGCAGTTTATGAACTTTACGTCAGAGAATATCACTTGAATCAAGGAACAACACAAGTCCATGCATTACACGATAAAACCACAAAATATACAAACGCTCAAGGACAATATGAAGCACTTAAGGTGATAGAACCACACTTAAGTGAAAAAGAACTCAGCATCGTTAAACGCGGTAGAAACGCCAGCTCAGCACGAAAACCTGGCCAAGCATCGCAACATATTTACCGTTTATCGACCGGTTTTGAAGCACTCATTGGTTACTTATACTTAAATGAGGAAAAAAGCAGGTTAAAAACCTTGTTAGAGATGATATTTTAGGTTTGGTTCATTTTTTAACTGAAATTTATTCGTTTTTTCACGAGAGCCTTGTGATAAGCTAAACATGAAAGAGGGCAGACACCTATGCTGATTTATGGAACAAATCCAATTAAAGAAGCGTTAAAAGCAAAACGTAAAATCTTTGAGCTGTTTCATGTTGAAAGCGCGCACAAAGATTTGGTTCAACTGGCACGCCAACAGAACATCAAAGTATCGTTACTTTCTAAAGCCGACATGAACAAAAAATTCGGACCTAATCATCAAAACATCGCCGCCAATGTTGAAGACTACGCATTGTTAGATTTAAAAACTGCATTAAACAAACCAGGTAAGAAATTGTTTGTGATGTTAGATGGCGTGGAAGACCCACAAAACCTAGGGGCCGTTTTAAGAAATGTTGAAGCTTTTGGTGCTAGTGGTGTGATCATTCCTAAACACCGTACCGCTCAGGTGAATTCAACGGTTGCAAAGGTCTCAGTGGGCGCCTTAGAGTACATCGATGTGATTCAAGTCACGAATTTGAATCAGGCCA
Organism: Mollicutes bacterium; assembly: GCA_003559585.1. GTDB lineage: Bacteria > Bacillota_I > Bacilli_A > Izemoplasmatales > Izemoplasmataceae > B1SED10-225. The sequence goes on from PWKX01000124.1 coordinate 17,649, forward strand.
TTAAAACCTTAAAAGAACATAACGTTTGGGTGATTGGCACATCGTTAGAAGCAACAGAAACCCTAGAAGATATTTACGTTGATTTGGATTTGTGTCTTGTGTTTGGCAGCGAAGGAAAAGGGCTTTCCAAGCTTGTTCAAAAACATTGTGACTATTTGGTAAAATACCAATGGAGGGACAATTAAACAGTTTGAACATCAGTGTATCCACAGGTGTCGCCTTGTACGATATTTCTAAACGTAGAAGGGGATAAAAAACGATGAAAAAGAAATTGCACAATGATTATGAAATTATTGAACGGATCAAACAAGGTTGTGAATCATCATTTGAGTTATTGGTAGAAAATTACAAACGGTTTATTTCAAAAAAGATTTATAAGTTTAATTTGTACTATGATTACGAAGATACATTTCAAGAAGGTTTAATTTTACTTTATAAAACAGCACTTGCCTTTGACCCGTCGTTCAACAAAACATTCACACGATTTTTCGAAATGAGCCTTGAGCGATATTTGATTACAAGAGTCAACACCATCATTAGACGAAAAGACAAAATGGTTAGATACCGCGATTCAATCGCAGAATTCAACCATTGCATTAAAGAAAACAGTGTGTATTATGAGTTGCATTTAAATGAAATTAAAACAATTTTAACACCACTTGAATTTTTAGTTTTTGAAAAAAGACACGTTAAAATGTTTTCAATTGATGACATCTCAAAAACACATGAACTCACCAAAAAGAAAATTTACAATAGTTTACAGCGGGCAAAAGAAAAAATACAGAGACACTTTAATAAGGAATAAGTTGACAAAGCCCTTCCTTTTTGGTAGATTATATATTTGCAAGGTTGTGATAAAATGAGACAAAAAATTAGGCTGATTTGTGAAGTGTGTTTATCTAGGAATTACACAGCCTTCAAGCATAAAGATGAAAAAGACCGCATGGTGACAAAAAAATACTGCAAGCGTTGTATGAAGCATACAACGCATAAAGAAAGCAAATAGGAGCGAAAAACAATGGCTGAAAAAAAAGAAGAAAAGGTATCAAAAGTACTAAAAATATTAAAAACGGAATACCCATTTGAAGGGTTGTTACTTGGGGTACTGGGTGCCTTAGTAATGGTCCTTGGTATCTATATTCTCGAAGGGGATGTTTTACGCATTACCATGACGGACTTTTGGTTATTTAACACCCCAACAAAAATTAACATATTTTCTGTTGTGGTCATCATCATTGGTGCAGCGGCATTAATCGTTGCTTTAGCCCCGTTCTTTATTCCAGGCTTAAGCGAAATGCGCCGTGTATCATGGCCGAACAAGAAAACCATGGGCAATCACACAGCACGTGTGTTTGGCTTTGTCATCATTTTAGGTATCATGTTTGTTTTATATGATCTTATTTTCCGCCCACTCTTTGATTTCTTATACGGTTTGGGTGCTTAACTCATGACAGAAGACAAAAAGTGGTACATTGTTCAAACTTATTCCGGACAGGAAAACTCAGTTAAAATCAACTTGGAGCGACGCATTGAAACCATGCAGATGGAAGATAAAATCTTTCAAGTTGTGATTCCTGAAGAAACGGTTTTAGAGAAGAAAGCTGATGGCACGACTAAAGAAAAAATTAATAAAATCTATCCCGGCTATGTTTTTGTGGAAATGATTGTCACAGATGACTCGTGGTTTGTGGTTAGAAACACACCGGGTGTTACAGGATTCTTAGGTAGTAGTGGTGGCGGGACCAAACCAATTCCATTACCACCCGAAGAAGTTAACCCAATCTTAAAACGCGCTGGCGTCATTCAAACACCTAAATTAGATGTTGAAGTTGGACAAAAAGTTCGCGTTACCGCTGGTCCTTTCATGAATCAAGTAGGGGTTGTTGAAGCGGTTGATCATGAAAAACAACTCATCACTGTATTGGTTGAAATGTTCGGTAGAGAAACCCCAAAACAATTAACGTTTGATGAAATTGATACAAACGTATAAAACTTGATGTGTTTTATTGACACGATAATGGCTTTATTGTATAATAACTAAGCATGTCTATTGGCATGCTTATTTTTAGAGTGGAAGGACAAAAACATGTCCGTTGACCACATCACGAATATGAGGAGGTGTCACTCTCGTGGCTAAAGAAGTTAAAAACGTCGTTAAACTACAAATTCCAGCGGGGAAAGCCAATCCTGCACCACCAGTTGGACCAGCACTGGGTCAAGCAGGGGTTAACATTCAAGAATTTTGTACAAAATTCAATGAACAAACTCGCGAAGAAATGGGAAATATCATTCCGGTTGAGATTACCGTTTATGATGATCGCTCATTTACATTTGTAACGAAAACACCACCAGCAGCAGATTTACTTAAAAAAGCGGCTGGGGTTTCAAAGGGTGCTGGAAACCCATTGACTGAAAAAGTTGGAACCGTGACGCGCGATCAAGTGCGCGAAATTGCTGAAACTAAAATGCAAGATCTTAACGCAAATGATATTGAAGCAGCTATGCGCATTATCGAAGGATCAGCACGTAACATGGGAATCGTTGTCAAAGACTAAGCAACTAGTTGTTTATATACAACTAATTGTGGGAGGACATTCCGCTAGACCA